>JAHEIA010000188.1 GCA_024639625.1 Chromatiales bacterium | reverse complement strand
GAGTTCTTCCCGCAGCTCCCTTGAGAGCGCCGCGATCAGGTCCTCTCCAGGCTCCAGCTTGCCGCCAGGAAACTCCCACAGACCGCCCTGATGAGTGCCCTTCGCCCGCTGACTGATCAGCACCCGACCCTGCGAATCGCTGAGGATCCCCACGGCGACGTGAATCGGAAGCATATCGAAGCACCGGGAATGCAACAGGATCAGCGTGGCGGAGTACTAGGTTCGATATTCCGCATTGATGCGCACATAGTCGTAGGAAAGATCGCAGGTGATGACTTGCGCGTCGCTGTCGCCACGACCGAGCCGTACGGTGATCGGGATCTGCCTGCGGCCCATGACCTCGCTTCCCGCCTCTTCGCTGTAGCTGGGCGCCCGCCCCCCGTCGCGAACGATGCAGACATCGCCGAGCCAGATCTCGACCTTGTCGATGTCCAGGCCGCTGACCCCGGCACGACCGACGGCGGCCAGGATCCGCCCCCAATTGGGGTCCGACGCAAAGAGGGCGGTCTTCACCAGCGGCGAGTGGGCGATGGTGTAGGCTACCGCCTTGGCCTCGCTGTCGCTGGCCGCCGCTTCCACCCGGACCTCGACCAGCTTGGTCGCGCCCTCGGCATCCGCCACCAGGGCTCGGGCCAGTTCACGGCACACTCCGGAGACCGATTCACATAGGCGTCGGTAGGACTCGGACCCCGGGGTATCGATACGCGGCACCGGCGCGATACCGGTCGCCATCAGCACACAGGCGTCGTTGGTCGACGTATCGCCGTCGACGGTGATGCTGTTGAACGAGGACTCCACCGCATCGACGAGACAGGATTGCAATAACTCGGCCGCAACCGGTGCGTTGGTCGCCAGGTATGCAAGCATGGTCGCCATATCGGGGCAGATCATGCCGGCTCCCTTGGCGATACCCGTGACAACGATCTCCTGCCCGGCCAGCGCGAAACGCTTGGATACCAGCTTGGGCACCGTGTCGGTCGTCATGATCGCCCGTGCGGCGCGCTCCCACCCGAGTTCATCGAGGTCCGCCAGGGCCCGCGGCATGGCGGCGGTAAAACGCTCCACGGGCAAGGGCTCGCCGATCACCCCGGTGGAGAAAGGAAGGACCTGTGCGGGCGCGCAACCGGTCAGCCCCGCCAGCGCACTGCAACAGGCGCGCGCGCTCTGCAGCCCCTGACGGCCGGTCCCGGCGTTCGCATTTCCGGAGTTCACCACGAGATAGCGGGGCGGCTCCTGGAGCAGATGCTCTCGGGCAACGGTTACCGGGGCCGCACAGAACGCGTTGCGCGTGAACACGGCCGCGCATTGGGCGCCTGGCGCCAACTCAATCACCAGCAGATCGTCGCGCCCCGCGTAGCGGATTCCCGCCGCAGCGGTGCCGAGACGGACCCCGGGGACAGGCTCGAATACAAGGTTATTCGACATGGCGATTCAGCCCTGCCTCAGGCGACGCGAGCGGCCCCGCCCTGCACGGGAGCGCGCGCCGCGCGCCGCGGATGCAGCCCCACTATTGCAGCCGACCGTGGCACTGCTTGTATTTCTTTCCCGAACCGCAAGGACAGGGTTCGTTGCGGCCGATCTTGCGGTCGGGGCGCACGAAGGGTTGCTGCTGAGGCTCCTCGGCGTCGCCGGCGGGAGCAGCGGACTGCGCCTCGGCATCGTCGAATCCACTGAACTCCTCGTGTTTGAATTCGAACGCATCGGGAGCCGGCCGGCGCGTCTGTTCCACAGCAGCGACGTCTTCCGGCGCCTTCACCTGCACCTTCGATACGATAGCGACGACCTCCTGTTTGATGTTCTCCAGCATCTGGGAAAACATGGCGAAGGCCTCGCGCTTGTACTCCTGTTTCGGGTTCTTCTGCGCATAGCCCCGCAGATGGATGCCCTGGCGCAGATAATCCATCGCGGCAAGGTGCTCCTTCCAGTGGCTGTCCAGGGTCTGCAGCATCACCGCCTTCTCGAATTGGCGAATGACCTCGCTGCCCACCGCGGCCTCCTTTTCCTTGTAGTTATCGGCCAGCGTCTGCGCGATGCGTTGGCGCAGGGTCTCCTCATGCAGGTCGTGATCTGCATCTAGCCAGTCCTGGATCGGCCATTCGCCGCCGAACTCGCTTTCCAGGGCAGTACTGAGCCCCGGGACATCCCACTGTTCCTCCAGGCTCTGCGGCGGGATATGCCGGCTGATCACCTCGTTGACCACATCCGTGCGCATCACCTCGATGGTGCCCGAGACTTCCTTTTCGTCCATCAGCTCATTGCGCTGCTGATACACCACCTTGCGCTGATCGTTGGCGACGTCGTCGAACTCCAGAAGCTGTTTCCGAATATCGAAGTTGCGCCCCTCCACCTTGCGTTGCGCATTGGCAATCGCCTTGGTAACCCAGGGGTGCTCGATCGCTTCCCCCTCCTCCATGCCCAACTTCTGCATGATCGATGACACCCGATCGGAGGCGAAGATGCGCATCAGGTTGTCTTCCAGCGACAGGTAGAAACGGCTGGAACCCGGATCCCCCTGACGCCCCGAGCGACCACGCAACTGGTTGTCGATGCGTCGCGATTCGTGCCGCTCGCTACCGATTACGTGCAGCCCCCCGGCCGCCACCACCTGTTGGTGAAGCGGCTTCCAATCGCTGCGGATGCGCTCCACCGCGGCCGGGTCCGGATCATTGCCGAGCGCTTCGATCTCCGGCTCCGGGTTGCCCCCCAACACGATGTCGGTGCCACGCCCGGCCATGTTGGTGGCGATGGTTACGGCTCCGGGCCGACCCGCCTGGGCTACGATATGCGCCTCACGCTCGTGATTCTTCGCGTTCAACACTTCGTGCGGAACACCGTCTTTCTGCAGCAATCCGGCGAGCAGCTCCGAGGTCTCGATAGAGGCGGTGCCCACCAATACCGGCTGCCCACGCTGAATGCAGTCCTTGATGTCTTCCCTGATCGCGGCGAATTTTTCCTCCCCGGTGAGATAGACCAGATCTCCTTGATCGTCGCGAATCATCGGCATATGAGTAGGGATCACGACGACCTCGAGTCCGTAGATCTGCTGGAACTCGTAGGCCTCGGTATCCGCGGTGCCGGTCATCCCGGACAGCTTCGTGTAGAGCCGGAAGAAGTTCTGAAAGGTGATCGAGGCCAGGGTCTGGTTCTCGTTCTGGATCCGTACCCCTTCCTTCGCTTCCACTGCCTGGTGCAGCCCCTCGGACCAGCGCCGCCCCGGCATGGTGCGGCCGGTGAACTCGTCGACGATCACGATCTGGTCGTCGCGCACGATGTAGTCGACGTTCTTCTGAAACAATGCATGGGCGCGTAGCGCCGCGTTCACGTGATGCATGAGCATGATATTGGCGGTGTCGTACAGACTCTGTCCCTCGCTCAGGAGCCCGAGTTCGCCGAGCATCTGCTCCACGTGCTCGTGACCCTCCTCGCTGAGAAACACCTGCCGCGCCTTCTCGTCGACCGAATAGTCGCCCGGCCCGAACTGTTCTTCTCCCTCGGGGCCGACAGCCCGCTCCTGCCTCTGCAGCCGTGGGATGATCTGGTTGATGCGCTGATAGAGTTCCGAGTTGTCGTCGGTCGGGCCCGAGATGATCAGGGGCGTGCGCGCCTCATCTATAAGGATCGAGTCGACCTCGTCTACAATCGCGAACCGGCGTTCACCCTGCACCCGCTGCTCGGCGCTGAACGCCATGTTGTCGCGCAGGTAGTCGAAACCGTATTCGTTGTTGGTACCGTAGGTGATGTCGCAAGCGTAGGCTTCACGCCGCGTGCAGGGCGCCAGATGACGATAGCCGCCACTAGCTTCATCGTGTTCCGGATCATACCGATAGGAACTCACGTCGGGCCCCATACCGCCGGAGGAGTTGATCACCCCCACGCTGAGCCCGAGGAAATGGTACAAGCGCCCCATCCAGACGGCGTCGCGGCGAGCCAGATAGTCATTTACCGTGATCAGGTGCACGCCCTTACCCGGGAGCGCGTTGAGATAGGCGGCCAGCGTCGCGACCAGCGTCTTGCCCTCACCGGTGCGCATCTCGGCGATGCGGCCCTGGTTGAGCACCATGCCGCCGATGAGCTGAACGTCGAAATGCCGCATGTTGAGGACGCGCTTGCTCGCTTCGCGTACCGCGGCAAAAGCTTCGGGCAAGAGCTTGTCGAGGTCTTCTCCCTGCTCCAGGCGTTGGCGAAATTCGTCGGTCTTGGCCCGCAACTCCGCATCGGAGAGCTTCTGGAACGTGGGCTCCAGGGCGTTGATCTTCGATACTTCCTTGAATAGGCGTTTGATCACCCGCTCGTTGCGGCTACCAAACACTTTCTTGAGTATGTTACTGACCATGAATTCGTCCGTCGGAGGATGGGATCTGGGCAAAACGGCAATGATACCGCAATTTACCCGCAGATTTCACAGGCCCTGCCGACTGCGCGAAGGGACGGATAGACGAGCATGGAGATCAGCGGCCCGACCTCGAGCGCGACGCGGGGAGCAGATCGGCCCGCCCGTTCAGTGATCGGAGCGAACGTAGCGCTGGGGATTGACGATCTTGCCGCTGCGGATGACTTCGAAATGTACGTGCGGGCCGGTCGACTTGCCGGACGACCCCATACTGCCGATCACTTGTCCCTGCTCTACACGCTCACCCTGCGCTACCAACAGCTTGGCGTTGTGGCCATAGCGCGTGCGATAGCCGTTGCCGTGATCCAGTTCGATAAGATAGCCGTAGCCGGAACTTCGCTCCGCTTTTGTCACCACCCCATCGGCGACGGCAACGACGTCTGAGCCGGCCTTGCCCGCAAAGTCGATGCCTTTGTGGAACCGCTGCTTGCCGGAGAATGGATCTCGACGCTTGCCGAAACCCGAGGAAATCCAACCGCTGCGTACCGGCCGGCCCTTCGGCTGCGTCTGCTCGCGCAGTTGCTCGCCCAAGAGAATTTCCTGCAACAGGCCAAGCTGGAATGCCCGATCCTCGAGGGCACGTCCCAAATCCTCGAGTTCGACCATCAGCGCACCGTCAAGGGGTGTTCCGGGCTGTCGGTCCGCCGCCTCATCCGGACCGCCCAGGGCGGGGGCTTGCGCGAAGTTGAACTCCTCGGCGTCGAGCTCTCCCAGCGCCACGATCCTTTCGCCGACCGCCTCCAGCCGCAGCATTCGCGCCTGCATCTGGCCGAGCCGCCGCGCCAGGGCTCCGACCTTGGCCTCGGCCCTCTGCTCGGCGCGCTCCAATGCACCGCGCTCGGCGGCGATTATCGCCCGCACCTGCTGCTGCATCTGTCCCAACGCCAAGTCCTTCTGCTGCAAGCCCATTTCGTAACCCAACCACAGCACCCCGCCGAGCAGGGCCAGCGAAATCGAGCCGAATACTACCCAGCCCCAGGGCAAGACGAGCTCTGCGAGCTTTTCGATGCGGTTTGCGGACATTGAATCCCCTTGGCGGACGCGGCGACTGCTATACTCAACTCCGCTAATCTATTCAGAATTTCTATAGGACGCAATCCCTGCATGGCGAAAGGCCCGCTTTCCTGCGGCAGGATTCTGCGCGGCTTCGCGCCGCTGCAGCGCCTCCAGGACCAGATATCGGAACAGCACCGTCTGCTCCAGCGCGTACGCTCGCTATTGCCGCCGGATGTGGGCGCGCATTGCGTCGCGGCGGTGCGTAGCGCCGACGGGATCACGGTCTATGTAGACTCTCCGGCCTGGGCCAGCCGCCTACGGTTTCTCTCCCGGGGGGTCTTGGACGGACTGCGTAGCCAGGATCTACCCTCCCGGCAACTGCGAACCAGGGTCCTCATCGCTACGGACGTAAGCTCGGGGACGCGAAAAAGGCGGGGCGTGGAGCCCCTATCGCAAGCGACCGGCCGGATGCTTGCGGATTTCGCCGCCAGTCTGGACGATCCCGCACTCAGCGCCGCTCTACGCCGGCTTGCCCGGCATCGGCGCGGCGGACCGGGACTCAGGTGACCGCAAGCGGCTTCATGTAGGAGATGGGCACAGCATCGCCTTCATCGAAGGTGATTTCTTCCCAGGCCTGCCGGTCTTCGATCAGAACCTTGAGCAGCCGATTGTTCAAGGCGTGTCCTGACTTGTGGCCGGTAAAGGTCCCGATCAAGCTGTGCCCGAGCAGGTACAGGTCGCCAATCGCATCGAGGATCTTGTGCTTCACGAACTCGTCCTCGTAGCGCAAGCCATCCTCATTGAGTACCCGGTAATCATCCACAACAATCGCGTTGTCCATGCTTCCGCCCAGCGCGAGTTGGCGTTGGCGCAACATTTCCAGATCGCGCAGGAAGCCGAACGTGCGTGCGCGAGAGACCTCCTTGACGAACGATGTCGAGGAGAAATCCACTGACGCGATCTGCGGGCGCTCACGGAAAGCGGGGTGGTCGAAATCGATCGAGAAGCCCACCTTGAATCCGTCGAACGGCTCGAACTTCGCCCACTTATCGCCCTCCTCGACGGCGACTGTGCGCTTGATGCGAATGAACCGCTTGGCGGCGTTCTGCTCTTCC
>JAHEIA010000625.1 GCA_024639625.1 Chromatiales bacterium | reverse complement strand
GGCGGATTGCCGAGACGGGGGTGGACGACATCTCGGTCGGCGCCCTGACCAAGGACGTGCGCGCGGTCGATCTATCGATGCGCTTCCTGCCATCCTGACCCGTTTTACTGGATCGGATCCAGCGGCGGGAACACCAGCCGCGTACCGGCAAAATGGGTGCGCGTATCCAACAGCGCAAAATTGCGGAAACTGGAACGGCGAAGGCTGGGCTGGGTGTGCAGGCAGCCGCCGCGCAGGCTGAAGTGCCGCTGGTCGAAGAAACGCGCCGAGACATCTTCGTCGGGGTAGGCGCGGAATTCCGCACAGGGGTGGAAAGCGTTCGTACACCACTCCCAACAACGGCCGATGCTCTCGATGACGCCGGCTCGTGCCGCAACCTCCCACTGATACTTGCGCAGCAGCACGGCTCCGACCAGTTCGCCTCCCAGGCTGGTGGCCCAATCCGCGAAGGCCAGCGCCTCGTGCAGGCTGATGCCCATTACAGGAGCGTTCGGGCTGAGATCGCCCGGGCCGTTGACGCCGACGTCGAACCATTCGCCGCGCTCGTTTCGGCGCCAGTGATCGGGGTGGGTGGTGCTGTGCTCGACGCGCCACGACCAGCCCCGGTCGCTCCAGACCGAGGCTTCCTGGTAGCTGTCCTGTTCCCTTAAGGCCAAGTACTCCGCGTTGCTCACCGGGTGTCTGGCGATGCCGAAGCTGCTGAGTTCCACCGCTCGAGGGCCTAGGCACCAGGATGCCTCGGGCGCCCACGCGGCAGTGCCCCTGGGGGACCTCGCTGCGTTCCGCCCCGAGGGTTGCGAATCAGGCCGGCACAGTGCGCTCCGCTGCCCAGGCGCGCAGGCGCGCAATATGCTCCTCCATGACCACCGACAGAGGCCTGGTGCGGGCCAGTTCGTCGAGCAGGTGCCGGCTTTCGAGGGCTGCGTTTTGCGCCTCTGCAGCATACAGCGAGGACACCACCGCCTGTTCGATCTCTGCCCCGCTGAAACCCTCGCTCGCCACCGTCAGCAGCGGCAGATCAAAGGCGCTGGGCGCAAGATTGCGCCTGCGCAGATGGATGGCGAAGATTTCGCTACGGGTGTTCGAGTCTGGCAGATCGACGAAGAAGATCTCGTCCATGCGACCTTTGCGGATCAGTTCCGGCGGTAGCCGCTGGATGTCGTTAGCGGTGGCGACGAGGAACACCCGGGCCTTGCGCTCCGCCATCCAGGTCAGCAGGTTACCCAGCACGCGTCGCGCGAGACCGCCATCGCCTTCCCCCTGGGCAATGCCTTTTTCGATCTCGTCCATCCACAGAATAGAGGGCGCCATGAGCTCGGCGGTTCGCAGCGCCTGGCGCAGGTTCTTCTCGGTTTCGCCGATGTATTTGTCGTACAGCGCGCCGAAGTCCAAGCGCAGCAGGGGTACACCGAACGCCCCGGCCACTGCCTTGGCGGCCAGGCTCTTGCCGCAACCCTGTACGCCGAGCAGCAGGATCCCCTTCGGCGGGTCGAGGGAGCTGCGCTCACCGAGGAAGCTCCCCCGCCGCTGCTCCAGCCACTGCTTGAGATGGCGGAGCCCGGCCATGTCGGAGAAGCGGGCCGTATCGTACTCGAACGAGATGGTGCCTTCCTGGCTGATCAACTGGTGCTTGGCCTGCATGACCTCCGGCAGATCGCTGTAGGTGATCGCCGCGTCCTTCTCGATGGCCGAGCGAATCATTCGCCGGGCGTCGCTGGCGCTGATGCCCAGCAGGTTGTCCGCCAATCGGTCCACCGCGCCGCGGTCGGTGCGCACCGATCGTCCGCCGTTGCGTACCTGCCAGGCCTGGGTTTCCTGCTCGATCAGGCGCAGCAGCTCGGTCTTATCCGGGAGATGAAGGGTAAAGCGCGCGCTAAAATGGCGTACCTCGACCGGGATCTCCAGGGAATGGCTGACAAAGACCAGGCTGCGCGGGATGAGCGCGTGTTCTTGCGCAATCTCCTTGATCAAGCGCACGTGCACCGGATCGACGAGATAGGGGTGGAAGTCCAACAACA
>JAHEIA010000187.1 GCA_024639625.1 Chromatiales bacterium | reverse complement strand
CTCGAGGCATCGGGAGGTAACGGAGATCCTCTTGCAGGCTGGTGCGCCCGTGAACTCGCTTGGCGCCAGGGGGCTTCCCCCGCTGATGCACGCGGTGCGGAACCGGGATCTGCAAACGATCCGCCTACTCCTGCGCTACGGCGCTGATCCCGATGCTCGGTTTGCCAAGAACGAAATGACTGCCTTGCACTACGCGGCGAACAACGGGATCGCGGCGGTCGTCGAAGCGCTGATCGAAGGCGGTAGCGATGTCGACAGCCAGGATTCCGCCGGCGACACACCGTTGATTACCGCACTGCGCAATGGGTGGAACCGGCGAGGGCAGGCGGCCATCATAAAGGGACTGCTGGATGGTGGCGCGGACCGCACGCTCAAAAACCATAAAGGGTTGACCGCGGAAGATTACGCCAGAGCGCATAGGGGACCGGATTCGCAGGAGATCCTCCGCTTGCTGATGGAATACGACCCGACGCCCTGACGAGGCAATCCGCAACCGCAGGCCCCGTGTTGCGTAGCGCACCCGGCTACGGGGGCGGTGCTGGGCCGGACGCTACGAAGATACCTCCGGTTGCGACCGAGAATCCGCCTGCCAGGACGACCAGAGGCGCCTCATAATAGACGACCGCCCCGGCTCCCACCTGCACCAACCGTGCCGGCTCCGTGGCGATGAAGCTGCTCGCCACGCAGCGAACGATCTCTCCGTCCACATAGCTTCGGTCGGCAATGAAGACTTGGTCGTCCGAGCATTCCCCGCTGGCCGCGGCACCATAGTAATGACTCGGGTCCCCATCCACGACCGTGATCCCGGAAGTGGAGACCGCGGAGACCGTTGCCGTATTGGTGTACTGCCCCGCCAGCGCAACCCCATCGAGGTCGCAGAACACGGTTTCGCCGGGCGACAGGCTTGGGGCGCAATCGATGATCCCCAGTTGATTGTCGACGAGTTGGCTGATGGCCAGGGTATCATTGCCGGTGTTCCTGACCTGATAGGTCCAGGTAACCTGGGCACCAATGGGGAGCAGCGGTCCGGGCGCACGGTCCGCGTCCTGCCCGTTGGTCCACTTCTCGAGATCGATGGCCGGCGCGGTTTCCGGGTTGACGGTCGAGCCGCCGACCAGGCTCAGTTCACTGACCAAGGCGCCCATCGCGGGGCCGGAGATTCCGCCTTGTAATGCAATCTTGCGATCGACCGCCAGTACGGTTCCGCCAACCCAGGTCTTGCTCGCGGTCTGCGCCGGCACCGCACCGCTGAGGATATTGACCACGATTCGGCTGGGATCGACGCCGGAGATGGAAGCGGCGGGCCCGAGATCGAACTTGCCTGCCACGTTGAGCACAAACAGATCGTCCTGCCCTCCGGACAGCACCAGGGAAAGAGGCGAGCCGTCATTCGAGGCGGAAAAGTCGAGGTTACCCACGGCAATCACGTTCAACCCGCCGCTGCCATGAACCGTCAGGCTATCGAGGATGTTGCTAAACGATTGGGTCGGCGCCGCACCACTCAGATTCGCCGCCGCGTCCAAGGCGTCGGCAACCGCCGTACTCAGATCCTGGTCGGTGATCCGCGAGCCCGTAACGGTGCCCTCGTCGCTGATGACGTCTTGCGGCCGGAGCGTCGGGTCCAGATAAAGGTCACCCGCAATCGTCGAGGGACCCTGAAAATCGACGGTGCCATAGGGGCCGACACCCACGTCCCCGTGTACCGTTACCTGCGACAGGTCGAGCTTCGACTGCCCCAGGGTATCGAGTGTCGGTTTCCCGAAGCTGAGCACCGCGAACGGCGCTGCAGCAGCAAACCCGAACCCGGGATGCGGCTGCCAGGAAGCGGCTACAATCGGGGGCAACAATGCGGCGAGGGCGAGAAGCGCCGGACGAGACTGCGACAGCACCCGGAGACCCTTCCTGCTGTCCGTTTCCATGGCGTATCCACCCTGCGTTTGCCAACTAACTCGATTGTCCCAAACGCACCGCACGAACGGATTGACAAAAGCAAACCGCTGGATCCCGGGGAGCGAACTGCTTCGCGATTCCGCCTTGGCGGTCCGCAGTCCCCCCCCAACCGGCCGGTAGCCGGACGTAGCGCGCCAACAGCATGGTTCGGCAACGGACGGGGCAGGCCGCGGCGGCGGCGCGGGGAACCCGGCGGAGCCTTCAGGTCAGCGAGAGCAAGGCGGCGACCAACAGCTCAGAATCGTAATACGGAGCACTCTTCTTGCTCACCAGCTTGGTGTCGATGACCTGTATCTGCAACTCCCGCATCAGGCCGAGCGATATCGGGGAGGCATACCGGCCGCGGCGGCTGTCTATCAGGACGAAGCTCACCAGCTGATCGTTTACCGGCGCTTCGCCCGCGTCGGCGCGCAGATAATCGAGCAGCGAAAGCACGCAGCGGTCCACGGACATCCCGATTTGCTCCGGATCGGACCCCAGATTGGGAACATAGACCTTGGGACAATCGTTGTCGGCAATCGCGGCACCGACCCCCTTCGGCAGAAGATTGGCAATTAGACTGGAATAGAAACTCCCCGGAGGGAAACAGATCAGTTCCGCCTGATCGATCAGTTTTCGGTTCTTCTTGCGCAGGGCCGACTCCGCCGGGACGAATTTCGTCGCCAGGCGGGAAAGGTAGAGGCGCCGGATGGGCACACCGAGTGGCGCCACCTCCTTCCCGGTAAGCCGGTGCTGTCCGACGACCCGGCTGCCGTCCTCCAGGTCCGCCGCCAGGTGCAGATCATCGTTGACGATCGCCCGCACCGTACCCAGCACACCCACCAGCTTGGAGAACAGAAAGATGATCGGGTCCAGGTGCTGGTGATTGTTGAGAAAGCCGCCCGCCAAGATCAGGTTGCCGATGCTGGCGCCCCGCAGGTCGAAACCCTCGGGCATCGCCTGGCGAAAATAGCCGAGCTGATTGCGAATCAGACGCCGCATCGGGTTCGAGATATCGCACACCAGGGGATGTTCGCCGGCAATCATGGATTCGAGCTGGGCCTGCAGCTTCCGGTTCGCCGCCTGCTGCGGAAAGCGAAAAGTAAAGAGCGCGTAGACCTCCGGATGACCCGTGATCGTCTCGTTCGCCAATGCCATCAAGCGGCTACGCAGATCACCGATCGACGGCATGGAGAAGGCTTCGCGCAGTTTGGCGGAACTGCCGCCGGAATCGAACGGCGTAACCAGGTGCGTGGAATTGTGGGTGTAGTTCTTCAATACACGGCTAGCGCTGTTGATCGCCGAACCGCCGCTGAAAAACAACATCTGGGGACCCAGTTCCGGTGCCCGCTGGTAGCGATTCAAACGCACCAGATCAGGCAACTTGACGCTGCGCGTGATGCGAATGGCCATCACGCCGCCCTCCCCGGAAGCGGGTTCGCCCCCCGGGTGGGCGGCAGACAGGCAGCGAGCAGAGAAGAACGATTCAAGTGACGGCCCAGTAGGAGGGGCCCGCAGTGCGCACCTCGGCGCTCCGCGGCGACCCGGGAGATCTATTACAAGCATATGACAAACCGCGGCGGGTAGACTACAGTCTATACTGCCTCGGGCGCCTCGCTCATGCCGTCGCCGAGGGGCATCCAGCGGGCCCATACGCCCTGCGTGAGGCCTATGCAAAACCAAAGACGACCTATCGACCCAGTGGAAAACCTGCTCCCCGTAATCCGAAATGCTGCGCGGGCCCTGATCTTTCGGGGCGAACGGATTCTTTTGCTGCGCAAAGACGGCGGCGGCCAGGGCGTGCGCTACGCCCTTCCGGGCGGCGCCCAGGACCCGGGAGAGACTCTCGAGCAGGCGCTGAACCGGGAGTGTCTGGAAGAGATCGGAACCGAGGTGGAGGTGCTCGATCTACTCCACGTCGCGGACTATTTCAAACCACGCGACAGCGTACCCCCGAGCACCCGGCATCTGGTCGAGTTTCTTTTCGCCTGCCGCGTGCCCGGGGATTACACGCCGAGAAACGGCCACCATCCCGACAAGCATCAGATCCAAGTCGAATGGATAGCCCGCGCTGATCTCGATTCGCTATGCCTGCAGCCACTCTCCCTCGTCCCGTACCTGGTAGGCATGGAGCGCTCACACGGGGGAGTCTACCTCGGCCTCATCGACTGACGATGCATATCCCGAGGAGCATACACGACAACCTCCGCTTCCTAACGGCCGAGGTCGGCTCGCAGATCTACCACCTGCAAACCTACATCGACACCTTCTCGGTGACCGTAGCCCAGCGCATCCTCGACCGCAGCGGCTACGCGCACAATCTGATGATGCGGATCCAGAACAGTTGTCTCAACCGCATCGCGGGCAATAAAGGCTCCGAGACTGACCCAGTCGCGCTGCGGGCCGTGGAATCGATCGCCACCGACCTCGAACACATCTCCCAACTGTGCCGTGACTGCATCCACCAGATGAGCCATCTACGGCGCAGGCGTTGCCTGCGTCGACGGGCCTACCAGCCGCTTCTGGCACGGGTCGCCAACGGCATCGAACTGATCGAGCCCGCGCTTCACGACAACGATACCCGCCTCGCACTCAAGATCGGGCGCATCGAACAACGCCTGGACCTGGCCTACCGAAGGCTGCTGAAACACTACACGGCGAGGCTCAAGCAGAGAAGGCATACCGAGGACCTCATCTCCGCGTTGTTCGTCGCCCACGCCGTGGAGCAGATGGGCGACGCGCTGCTCAATGTCAGCGAAGCCATCATATCCGCCAACCTCGGGCAACCGATCAATATCGACCGTTATCATTCACTGCGCGCCTCCGTGGAGCAGTTGGGGGGGGAGGATGCCTTTTCCGACCTAACCATCCGACCGATAGCGGAAACCCGGTCGGGGAGCGGGATTTCCGGCATCGCGTCGGCAAACCAGGAGGAAAGCGAGTATGTCGCCATCTACAAGGACGGCAAAAAGCAGAAACTGAAAGAGGAACGGGAGGGCGTCGAGAGCTGGCACGAGATCTTTCCCGGGCTCGCTCCACGAATCCTGTCGTATCACAAGCGCGGCCAGTCCGCGGCGCTGCTCATCGAACACCTGCCGGGGTTGACCTTCGAGCAGATCCTGCTGCACGAACCACCGCGCCTGCTGAAACAGGCGCTGCGCCGGCTCAGTGGCACGCTCGAAACAATCTGGGAGGAAACCAAGACCCGGCAAGCGGTGCCTGCCGATCACATGGGCCAACTGCGTAAACGCATGCCCGAGGTGTACTCGATTCACCCGGAATTCCAGCAGGCTACGAGCCGTATCTGCGGCCACCGGATCGCCTCTTTCGACGAGCTGATCACAACCGCACAACGCTACGAAGAAAAGTTGCAGCCGCCGTTTTCAGTCTATATCCACGGCGACTTCAACGTGGACAACATTATTTACGATCCGCTGGAAAGACGCATCAACTTCATCGACCTGCACCGATCCCGCTACATGGACTATGTACAGGACGTGTCCGTGTTCATGGTGTCCAACTATCGACTGAAGGTTCTCGACCCACCTTTGCGGCAGCGGATTCTCGACATCTGCAGGGATTTCTATCGGTTCACCTCCAGCTATGCAACAAAGGCAGGCGACAAGAGCTTCGAACTGCGTCTCGCGCTCGGCCTGGCACGGAGCTTCGCCACCTCTACCCGATTCATCCTCGACGAGACCCTGGCGCGCGCCATGTTCCTGCGCGCCCGTTACCTCATCGAACTCGTCCTGTCGACAGCGCCGAAAAAGGCGCGGGCTTTCCAGGTTCCCGTGAAGGAGATCTTTGTTGGCTAAACCCTCGATCGGAGTGATCGGCATCCCCGGCAAATGGTCCACCGAAACCCTGGCCGACGCAGCCGAGGCAAAGACCGGGCAGCGCCTGGTAATCGACATGGCCGAAGTGACGCTCGACCTCGAGCGACACAGCCTGCAGTATCGCTCCCACAACCTGTGCGAACTCGACGCGCTGATCGTGAAAAAGATCAGCGCGAACTACAGCCCGAATACCCTGGATCGCCTCGAACTGTTGCGGGTTGCCGAACAACAGGGGGTTCGGGTGTTCAGTCCGGCGGTGAACATCCTGCGCCTGATCGACCGCCTGAGCTGTACGGTCTCGCTGCGCAACGCGGGCATACCGATGCCGGAAACCCGAGTCACCGAGAACATCGATGCGGCCGTCAGGGCTGTACACGAATTCGGCAGCGCGGTTTTCAAACCGCTCTATTCGACCAAGGCCAGGGGGATGTGCATCATCGACGCCGACGCGGCAGACGATCAAATAGAGGAACAAATCCGCCGCTTCCAGGCGGAGAACCCGATGATGTACATGCAGAAAAAGATCAGGCTCCCGGGACGCGACCTCGGCATGGTATTCCTCGCAGGGGAATATCTTGGCACCTACGCCCGGGTGCCGCAAACGGATGCCTGGAACACCACCATCCACAGCGGCGGGCGCTATGCGGAATACCAGCCCGCGGATTCCGTAATCGAGCTAGCGTTCCGCGCCCAGGCGCCGTTCGGCATGGACTTCACTACCGTGGATGTTGCCGAGACGGAC
>JAHEIA010000186.1 GCA_024639625.1 Chromatiales bacterium | reverse complement strand
TTCGCTGCCCTGCCCGTCGTCGTCCATTAGGTCGGCGAAATGATATTCGCCGTCCGGAATCGCGCTCAGGGTCTGCAGCGCCAACCGCTCTCCGTACTCGTTGAGGGCTGCCAACCCGCTGCGAAAAACCGGCAAACCGTCACTCTCAATCAGCGCGGAGAGCCTCCGCAGCCCGCTCCGGTTGGCGCTGACTTGCGCTGCGAAATCGCCGAAGGATTCCCCCGGGTTGCGGGTGTCGCCCGCAATCGAACGCAACAGCGTCCGGTCGATCTTGCCGCGCCGCAACAAGTGCACCGGGCGGATGACCCGCCCCTCTTCCGCGAGCGTGGACGATATCGGCATCGAGCCGGGAGACTCCGCACCGATATCCGCGTGATGCGCTCGATTGACGACGAAGGCCGCCAATTCTCTTCCGGCAAACAAGGGGGCAATCACGGTCACATCCGGCAGATGGGTACCGCCGAGGAAAGGGTCATTGAGGATCGCCATGTCCCCGGGCTCCCAGCCCAGTTGACTAACGATCCCGCGCATCGCGTAGGCCATGCTGCCGAGATGCACCGGGATGTGCGCAGCCTGGGCGCAAAGCTCCCCGTTTTGGTCAAACACGGCGCAGGAGAAATCCAAGCGATCACGGATATTGGGCGAGAACGCGGCGTTACGCAGTACCGCCCCCATTTCGTCGCAAACCGCCTCCATGCGGCTGACGAAGATGCTGAGTTCCACCGGATCCATCGCCGGGTTGCTTGGGGATTTTATTGCCACCGCACCATTATCGCATTGCCGACCTTGCAATCCAGTGCCACGGCGAATAAAATTTGCCCACCATTTTACTCGGTTATTCCGCGTAGGCGGCAGCCGATCCAGGCGACACGCCGGATCGCGGGGTCACCGAGCTAATTCTCATTTACATCTGGAGAGTGATCGACATGGCACACGAACTACCGGCCCTGCCCTACGAAAAGAATGCCCTGGAACCGACGATATCCGCGGAGACCATCGAGTACCATTACGGCAAACATCACCAGACGTATGTCACCAACTTGAACAACCTGACGACTGGGTCGGAATTCGAGAACGCCACTCTGGAACAGATCATCACCAAGTCCTCGGGTGGAATCTTCAACAATGCGGCTCAGGTCTGGAACCACACCTTCTACTGGAACTGCCTGAGCCCGAACGGCGGCGGCGAACCGGGCGGCGCCCTCGGGGAAGCCATCAAGAACACCTTCGGCTCATTCGACGAATTCAAGAAGCAATTCTCTACCTCGGCGGCGACCAACTTCGGCTCCGGATGGACCTGGCTGGTGCAAAACCAAGACGGCAGCCTCGAGATCTACAATACGAGCAACGCCCAGACCCCAATGACTGAGGGGAAGGAGGCGTTGCTGACCGTAGACGTGTGGGAGCACGCCTACTATATCGACTATAGAAATGCGCGACCCAAATACCTGGAAGCGATTTGGGGCCTCGTCAACTGGGACTTCGTCGCCAGCAACTTCGCGGCCTGATTGTCGATCCGAGCGTCGCCCGACGCATTTGCGCGATCGACGCAACGGCGAGCGGTTCCTCCCGTGCGACTCCGACGGGAGAAGCTGCTCGCCCCACAGGCGGACAACCTTTCGCCCACAGACTCCTGCTAGACTTTTCCGTAACCGCTACGGAATGCGTGCCGGGGAAGGAAAGCGGCCGCCTGCGAAGCGGACCCTTGGAGCGAAGCCTGATCGCGCCGGGCGGGTACGCTGAGTGCGGTGGGTTGCCCGGTACATCGAGCCGAACCGTCGCGTCGGCCGCGGGGCGGAACCTCGTCGTCCCTACCTACCGCCCACGGCCGCACCGGCCCAGATACGGCGGAAATTCTTGCAGTTTGTTCGCCATGTCGTTATGTTTTGCGGTTTTCCCGTTAACGGGCTGTCGAACGGTTGCAGGAAGCACAGTCGCAACGCAGGATAGCCGACGGCCCTCTGGAAAGACATAGCATGGCAGACACTCTGATGGCGACCTACCGGCGATTACCCGTCACCTTCGAGCGCGGGGAAGGTTCCTGGCTGTGGGACGCAGGCGGCAAACGCTATCTCGACGCTCTGTCCGGGATCGCCGTTTGCGGCCTGGGCCACGCCCACCCCGCGATCCGCGACGCCATCTGTGAACAGGCCGGATTGCTGCTGCACACATCGAATCTGTATACGGTCGCGAATCAGCAGAACCTGGCCGATGACCTGGTGCGCCTGTCCGGGATGGATAAGGTCTTTTTCGCCAACTCCGGCGCCGAAGCCAATGAAGCTGCGATCAAGATCGCGCGCCTGTTCGGGCACAACCAAGGTATCGAAAATCCTTCCATCGTTGTCATGGAGAACAGCTTCCACGGGCGCACCCTCGCCACGCTTTCCGCTACCGGAAACCGCAGGGTTCAGGCGGGTTTTGAACCATTGGTAACCGGCTTCCTGCGCGCCCCTTACGGTGACGTTGAATCGGTCCGAGCGGTAGCGCACAACGCCCCGAACGTGGTCGCTGTCCTGGTGGAACCGATTCAAGGGGAAGGCGGCGTCAACATTCCTCCCGCGGAATATCTCAACGGGCTACGCGATCTCTGTACGGACAACGGCTGGCTATTGATGCTGGACGAGATCCAAACCGGGATGGGCCGTACGGGCAGGATGTTCGCTCATCAGCACAATGGAATCCTACCGGACGTCATGACCTTGGCCAAAGGTCTCGGCAACGGTGTGCCCATTGGCGCCTGCGTCGCCCGCGGCACTGCCGCTGAGGTGTTCACACCAGGTTCCCACGGCACCACCTTTGGCGGCAACCCGTTAGCCTGCAGAGTGGCCCAGACCGTCGTCTCTACAATTGAGAAGGAGGATCTCTCGGGCCGGGCAGCCCAGCTGGGCGAAGCCATCCTGCGCGGATTGCGCGAGCAACTGCAGGGCGTTGCAGGCGTCGTCGACATCCGCGGTCGGGGCCTGCTGATCGGGATCGAGTTGCGTCAGGCCTGCGGCGACCTGGTAACGCGGGGCTTGGAAGCGGGTTTGCTGATCAACGTAACCGCGGACAATGTGGTGCGGCTCCTGCCTCCCCTGGTACTCGACGACGCCCAGGCAGCGCAACTGGTGAGCGAGGCCAGTGGCCTGATCCGGAAGTTTCTCCAGACCTAATCCTCTTCGAATCATTTTCCGATCGAGCGTACCGATGGCGGAGCATACCGAGCCGAGGCATTTTCTGACGCTGCTGGACCTATCCCGGAAGGAGTTGTATCAGCTCATCCGCAGGGCGACCCAGCTCAAGGAGTCGTGGAACAACGGCGAGATCTACGAGCCTCTGAAGAACCGCACCCTGGGGATGATTTTCGAGAAATCGTCGACCCGCACGCGAGTCTCGTTCGAGGCAGGGATGGCGCAGTTCGGCGGGCACGCGATCTTCCTGTCGCCACGCGACACCCAGCTAGGCCGTGGGGAGCCGATCGACGATAGCGCCCGGGTCCTCTCCCGGATGGTGGATTGCGTGATGATACGCACCTTCGAGCAGGACGACCTGGAGCGATTCGCCCGCTTCTCGCGGGTTCCGGTCATTAACGGGCTGACGGATATGTATCACCCCCTGCAACTGCTGGCAGACATGCAGACCTGGTTCGAGCACCGGGGCGACATCGCGGGACGCACCGTGCTCTGGGTCGGCGACGGCAACAACATGTGCCACTCTTACATCAATGCTGCGCGGCAGTTCGACTTCCGCTTGCGCATCGCCTGCCCGGTCGGCTACGAGCCCAGCGCCGAGGTGCTGGCTCCGGCGGCGGACCGATGTGAGATCGTGCGTGACGTTATGCAGGCCGCCTCCGGGGCCGACCTGATCGTTACCGATGTCTGGGCCAGCATGGGTCAGGAAGGCGAGCAAGACCAGCGAGCGCAGCTCTTCGCCGGATATCAGGTTAACGACCGGCTGATGGCGCAGGCATCCCCCGACGCGCTGTTCATGCATTGCCTGCCCGCCCATCGTGGCGAGGAGGTCACCGCTTCGGTAATCGACCATGCGAACAGTGTGGTGTGGGATGAGGCGGAGAACCGGATGCACTCGCAGAAGGCCCTGCTGGAGTTTCTACTCACCCGCCCCGGTCGCCGCTGAGCTAGGCATTGTCCGCGTCCTGCGCTACGGTTCTTGGACAACTGCGGACGGATCTGGAAGAATCGGCGCTTCTTGTCGCGCAAACGAGGTGGAAGTGAAAAAACTTGCCTTCTTCGTCGGATTGATCTTGGCGCTTGCGGATGCTCAGGCCGCAACCCGGTACGTTACGGACCAGTTCAAGATCAATCTGCGCTCGGGTGAAAGTTCGTCCCACCGTATCCTCCGCGGCTTGGAGAGCGGGGCACCTGTGGAGGTGCTCTCGGTTAACGAAGAAACGGGCTACTCAAAGGTGCGCGCAGGCGGCGATCTCGAAGGCTACGTTCTTTCTTACCAGCTGATGGACGAGCCGAGCGCTCGCCAGCGGTTGGCCGCTGCCGAAGCCCGTCTCAGGGAACTGCAGCAGGAACCGGATAAGCTGGCGAGCAAGCTCAGTGTTTTGCAGCAGAACTACACTAAGCTAGAGGCCGAGAATGCCAAGCTGGCCAAACTCAGGACGCAGCTACAGCAGGAGCTGGACGGCATCCGCCGCACCGCCGCCAATGCGGTGCAGATCGCCAACGAACGCAGTGAGTTGCGGAAGAACGTCATCAACCTCACCCGGCAGGTAGAGGACCTGAAACAGGAGAATCGGGACCTCGGCAACCAAACTGCACAAAACTGGTTCTTGATCGGGGCCGGCGTGGTTTTGCTCGGAGTGATCCTCGGCTTGATCCTGCCGCATCTGCGCTTTCAGCGCCGCAAGAACTCCTGGGGGTCTCTCTAAGCCGCGCGGCAGCCCGCCGATCGGAGCCCTAACCCCTAGCAGGGGCAGGCATCCGGCGGGCGAAGCGCGTGGCCCCGCGAGAACATGGCCCCGTCGCGATGACGTGGTAACCGCTAACAGGCCCTAGCTTTTTTCGTTTTCCTGCATCCATAGTAAGAGCAGGAGCATCACGTACGAGTTACCGGAGGTGGTCGCTTATGAATAAGACGATGCGGTGCGTAACAGCCATGGTTGCGGGATTGCTGGTGCATACAGCTCACGCCGACGGCCCCGACCCCTATGCCTATCCAGCGTATCCAGGTGCGGGGCCCGGGTATGGGCCGGGCGCTTACCCGTCCTGGCAAAGGCCCGGCTGGTCGGGTCCTGCCACTCGGCCCCTGCGGACCGGGATGCGTGTCGAGCGCACGGCCGACAGCCAAGCCTATTACGTCACGCTGCATTTAAACGGGCTGAAGCCACAAGATCTCACGATCCGCACCGGTGACCGGGACCTCTGGATCCAGAGTGCACAGAGCGAGCAAACGGATCAGGTTGAAACGGAACAAGGCTACTATCGGCGCTTCGAAATCCGTTCCAGTTCGCTGAACAAGCACCTGCGCCTGCCCCCCGATGCGGATGTGAAGAACCTGGTCCAGGAGGACGGGGACAATACGATCCGCTTCATTATTCCGCGTTTTCAGTACCGATAACGGGGAACGCGCATTGACGCGGGCCGCGGCTACCCGGACTCCGCGCCCGTAGGATCCCGCTCCCAGTTCGCTACGCAGCCAACAATCAACCCTGCCGCGGGATCAGCGGGGGTTGCGTTCGAGCTGCGACAAGTCGCGAACAGCTCCCTGGGCGGCCGAAGTGGTCAGCGCGGCGTAGGCGCGCAAGGCCCGCGATACAGTGCGTTGCCGACCGGCCGGTCGCCATGCCTCGCCTCTCCCCTTGGCCGCCATCGCCTCGCGACGTTGCTGCAAAACGTCGTCGCGAAGCAACAGATTGATGCTGCGCTTCGGGATATCGATCTCGATCAGATCACCTTCTTCCACCAGACCGATGTTCCCACCCGCTGCGGCCTCAGGAGATACATGACCGATAGAGAGGCCCGAAGTCCCGCCGGAGAAGCGCCCATCGGTCACCAACGCACAAACCTTGCCCATCCCTCTGGACTTCAGGTAGCTGGTCGGGTAGAGCATCTCCTGCATGCCGGGTCCGCCTTTCGGACCCTCGTAGCGGATCACGAGCACGTCGCCCGCCGCGATCTGATCGTCCAGGATCGCCTCGACTGCGGCGTCCTGGCTTTCGAAGATCCGCGCGGGCCCCTCGAAGCGCAGGATCGAAGTGTCGACTCCAGCGGTCTTCACGATGCACCCGTCTTGCGCGAGGTTGCCATACAACACCGCCAACCCGCCGTCTTTCGAGTAAGCGTGGGCGAGGTCCCGGATGCACCCTGCCTCGCGATCGACGTCGAGCGACGGCCAGAGGGCGTCCTGGCTGAACGCCAACTGGGTTGGGACGCCGCCCGGCGCGGCACGAAATCGCCCGCTCGCCGTCGCATCGCGGGTGACCGTGATGTCCCAGCGTTCGAGGGCTTCACCGAGGGTTGCCGAGTGCACGGTAGGCACATCCGTGTGCAAAAGACCGG
>JAHEIA010000185.1 GCA_024639625.1 Chromatiales bacterium | reverse complement strand
GGGTGCAGCTGAGAGCGTCCTCTTTTGGCGCCACCATGTGGGTAACCGGCCAGTACATCTCGGTTTCGACGAACCCGTATTCACCGCTGTACGCGGCATCGACGCTATCCATCCCCCGTTCGAGCGCCTTGGACCAGTCGTAGTTGCCCCAGAACGCGGCGTCATCGTCGCCGGCGGTGTGGAACACGGCCAGCGTCTCCAACCCCTTGTCGAAGGGCTGTTTACCGCGGAACACGCGGATCGGCCAGATCCGCGCGGCGGGATCGTCCGCGCTGCCGAGGAATTGGTTGATCTTGACCGTCTTTCCGGTGTCCAGCGGATCGTCGGGCAGGGTGTAACGTACCTGGCCGTTGAACCATTGGTACTCGGGGACAACATAGCGGTCGTAGGTGAAGTCGCCTTTGTTGCTGTCATAGACCACCCGCCCGTCGCTGCCTTTCTCCTTGATACGTCCGCCTTGCTCGTCGAGTCTGCCCGCAGTGGACCAGTCCCAGGACATCTTGGTCGCTAGGGCACCCCGCGCATAGGCCGGAATATGGCAGGTCTGGCAGGCGATGCGCCGGGTGTGATTATCGAGCTTGCTGCGTCCCTCTCCGTGGGGTTCGCCGCCGTGACAGGCCCTGCAGGTGGTGGCCTTCGCGCCGTAGTCCTTACCATGAATACGAACCCCCTCCTGGTCTGCCGCTTCCGGCGCATAGCGGCTGCCGGAGACCTCATGGGAGTCGCTGACATGACATTGGCCACAGGTAAAGTTCAGGCCCTCGCTGTCCATGTGCACATCGAGGTAGTGTTTCGGCGCATCCAGGGAGCTGTCCAGGTCGCCGTGTTTCACTGCATTGCCGCCGCCAGCGAAGAAATGGCAAGCCCCGCAGGTCTTCCGGCTGGTCTTGCCGACGCTGCGGGCGATGCTCGTCAGGTCCGGTGGTTCGAGCAGCCGGCCGGACCCGGGCGGCCATTCCATTACCTCGTAGTTGGGGTGTCCGGCCAGGCCCGGGATCTTCTTATAGGTCCCTGTCGTGTCGTGGCAGACCAGACAATCCACGGCCTCCTCCGCAGCAAAATCGAAGCTGTCGTCGCGCCAGCCGTAGCCGATGTGACAGGCGCTGCAGAAGCTCTGGTTGCTCCGCGTCGAGGTGCAGAAATTGTTGATGACGTTCTTCTTGCCCAGGCGCTGCCCGGTTTGCGGGTTCTTCCATTCCCAGGTCCAATGCTTTGTCTTGAGGATGTGTTTTGCCGCCTCGGTGTGACAGCTCAGGCAGGCGCGCGTGACCTCCGGGCCGGTGGCGAACGGCTGCTGCAGTCGCTGGAATTTGGAGTGGTCCGCGGTGGACGTCTGCGGTGTCGGAGCGGTCTCCGAGAAACGGGATTCTGCGCCGACGGCGGGGCCGAGCAGCGAGAGCAAAAGACTTGCCAGGAAAAACAGCCGCGCTGGGGGCTTGCTCATGTGTTGGTCCGCTATCCGCCGGATCTGCACACTAGCATCCGCTGGTGTCGGAACCGGAACCGCCCCCACCACCGGGTTGCATGCGGATCAATGCTGGCGCCGGTTTGCTCGGATCGAAGGTGGTGAATACTTTCTGATCCGCGGCGACCTCGGACATGATCGAACCGACCTTGGAACCGAACAGCCGCCCCATCAGCCCTGCGTTCATGAGCCCGATGTAGACTTTGCCGTTGTCCTTTTTGTACACCGAGATCGTGCAGGGCATCAGGATCGAAAGGATGCGGGTGGTGTCGTCCGCCAGGAGGGGTCTGGAGTAGGTGGTACTGCAGGCTTCTACCAAAAGGACTGGAGGTACGTTGGCGCCGGCCGCAGCGACCGCCTTCGAGGGGTCGCGTAGAGCGGAAAGACGCCATCCTTTGTGCTCCAGAGACTGAATGTTGGCCTGGATGCGGGCTGCGGTCTCCTCGACCCCGAAAGGGCTCTCGATTTCGCGAAACATGAGGTCGCCAGCGACCAAGGCGGCGCTGATGGCTAGGGCCAACAGGCCGGCGAGAAATCCCAAAACCAACCTCTTCATCTCCACTTCTCCCTGCGATAAAGCCGAGCTATTTTGGATGAAATACAGGTCATCCGAATATGCAGATAAACTAATATTCTTCGTGATAATTGTCAATGAGAGAAGCTCGGATTTATGCTCGATAATTAGCGGGCAGGCTGTCCGCGGTGGGCGGTGTTGCTCGCTCAATCCACGCGTGGGAGCAATACGAAAAGACGGGCGTCCTGCTTCATCTCCCCGGCCAAACGTTCGGCCTCCGCCCCATTGCCCCAGAATAGGTCAGCTCGGGCATAGCCTTTGATCGCACCGCCCGTGTCTTGAGCGAATGTGAGCCGCCGTAGCTCGCGTCCCCCGCTGCCCGGATAGGTGGTGTCGAGCCAGACAGGAACGCCCAAAGGGATATTGCGGCGATCGACGGCAATACTGCGCCCCGGGGTCAAGGGTACGTTCAGGGATCCTCTCGCGTGCTCATCGGTCGCTTCCCGAAGCTGGAAGAATACATAGCTGCGGTTGCTTGACAGCAGGGCGCTGGCTTCATCCGGATGGGAGCGCAGCCAGTCGCGGATGGAAAACAGGCTGATCCGTTCCCGCGGGATCTCGCCCCGCTCGATGAGAATACGCCCGATCGAAGAATAGGGCTGCCCGTTTTGATCGGCATAGCCGACGGCAATCAGCTCTCCATCCGGCAGTTTAACGCGGCCAGAGCCCTGAACATGGAGAAAAAACAGCGCTACCGGGTCGTCCACCCAGAGCAGTTCATTGCCGGCCAGTGGTGATGAGGCGCCGGCGTCTATCTCGCCGCGGGCGTAATAGGGCACCAGACGGGAGCCCTCGAGGCGGCCCCGGACCTTTTTGCCCTCGAGCTCCGGGTACAACTCCGCGAGATCGACCCGGATCAGATCGGCTGGACGACCGTAGACCGGATAGCGGTAGCGCTCGTCAGGCACCCGGCTCCCGTGCAACAGGGGCTCGTAATAGCCCGTGACGAGCCCCTTGCCATCCGCTCCAGCAGCATTGACCCGGTGCGCCCTGAACTCCTGCTCGAAAAAGCGACGGGCGACGGAATCGTCTATGTCACCCAGCGATGTGGCACGGGCGCAGATGCGCTCCCACTCCGCGCTGCGTCGCGGCAGCACCCGGCAGCCCTGCAACAGCGCTGGCCAAGCCTCAGTGAAGCGGTCTTCCCGCCATGCAGGAAGGTCCTCCCACGATATCGCCTGGCCGATTCCGGGCTCCGGCCGATAGAGCTCGCAGCCGTGAAGAAAGAGGACGAGTACGACGCAGATCGAACCCAGGAACCGCAGCGCGTCAGCGTTCGCAGGGCCGGGACTGCTTCGACGGGCGACGCCTACTGCCCTCCGGTTGGCGAAAGCGCTCATCGACGGCGGGCGCGACCGAACTCTTTTCCCGGGGGAGCCCAGCGCGCGTCGGCCGACTTTCCCTCCCCCCAAATGGGCGTCGCGCAAAACGAACTCGACGCCATTGGTCGGTGGAGTTCTTGGCGAGCGATTCTAGCGGTTCTCTTCGTCCCTGCGCCCCTTGATGTTGCCGGCGACCCCGCCGGCGACGGCGCCGATTGCTGCCCCGGTCCAGCCGGATCCACCAGCCAGGGCGGCAACACCCGCACCCGCGGCGGCGCCGATGCCGGCGCCGGTCAGCGTTCCCTGTTGCTCCGTGCTCATATTGGTGCACCCGGCCGTGCCGACGAGCAACATAGCAACCAGAGGGTAAGAAATCTTCTTCATCATCACGGCTCCTCTATTTTGATGCGGACAGCGTGTTGGGGAGAGCGAGCTCTATGTAGAGCACCTCCAGAACCGGGCGGTTCCGCTGATCCGGGTTCTGCTCGTACCACTGACTGAGCTTCTCCCTGACCTCGGCGAAGGAGTAAGCCTTAAGCCCTTGCACCAGCACCGGAATCATGCTTCGCGACTGGACCTCGCTGGGCGCATCCTCACCGTGCATCGCCTGTTCCAGCTCGATCATGTTTCCGATTCCGAACAGGTAGGCGTTTTTTTGTTCCATAGACGAGGGCAACCAATGTTCGCCCGTAACAAGCACCAGGTCCGGATCGTACTGCGCGGCGTTCAGCGCGGTTGTCATGCACAGGCACAGGCACAGCATGGCCGCAGTTACCGGTAAAAATTTCTTCATTGCGCTGCTTCCTCTTTACAAGGGTTCAGTTTCGTCGTCCAGATTGATTTCCACTTTCGACCGGGGAGGTAGCCCGTTTTACGATCGCCGCAGAAGATGCACCGCAATGACTCCTTAGAGGCCGACGTGGTGGGGTGAGTATAGACGATCTGAACCCGGTTAATTAACCGGATATCGAGCCTGCGGCAAGGTTCGCGCGATTACGGGTTAAGGGACCCGGCTCGATGCAGCGAGCCGCTGGTATTAGCGGCGCTCGCGCGGTCGGGTGGCCGCTGACGGGCTACCCGACCACGAGCTACGATTAGTTGTTGACAACTTTCATGACGTCGACCCCAAGCAACGCTCCGCCGCCGGCGAGCTCACAGGACAGTTGCACCTGCACCGCCGAGTTGTGGGGTAGACTCCCGTGTCGCTCCAGGATGGCGGCGGAGACTGTGGGCGCGTCAAACTTGAGAGACAGGTCCAGATATCCGTCCGGCCCCTCGGAGGCACAGTCGTTGACGTTGGACGGGTTGCCGACATACGGTCTGGACACATCCTCGCGGGACCAACGCACAGCGGGCACCCCCTCGAGTTCACAGGTCTCTGGGAGCACATCGGCAACGTCGAACTCGCTGCTCCCAAGCACCGCACTGGGGAGCACACCATTGCCTGTGAGCCGCCCCAGGTTGACCGGGTTAGGGCAGGAAACCGTGTGCACATCGAACAGGTTGACGAACCCGATACGCAGGCTGTCGAAGGCTGTGTTCGAATCCCAACCGACGGGCATGGCCAACCGGATCTCGTCGATGCCGCTCGACCAGGGGGGCGCGTTCACCTCGATGTGGGCATGCCCGCGGCCGGCCTCGTTGCTGGTACTGGCATCCGAGCTGACCGACGGATCGAAGCCCAGAGATGTCCACCGCGGCACGCGTACCGGATCGGTGGAGTATTCCACCGCATACTCGGCGACCGGCACCCCGTTTTCGTAGCCGGTAAGATAGACTTGATGCAGTTGCGCTTTCTCCGGATTCCAGTCGCCGAAGTCCACCATCAGCATCTGAAAGCTGTAGACACGCCGGTCGTTGAAGGTGATCAGGAACTCCTGCGGGCAGTAGTAGCTGTCGCTAGGGTCTGTCCACGAACACGATGTGTTGGCGAATCCGTTCGCTACGGTGCCTTCCACGAAGTCCCCGCGATAGTAATCTACTACGGAACCAAATTCGTTCTCGAGGCCGTTGTTGGTGTGCCATCGGTCCCAGGAATTTCGGTTTGGCGCCTTGAATACCTTCATGGCTTCGTCGAACGTCTGGATCACGGTAAGATCGCCCCACTGATTCAGGGGCTGAATATCCAGGTTCGGATGCAGCGTGCCGAGCCCCGCCACGTTGTCGCCGGGATTCTTATCCTAGAAATGGATAAAAACTTCTTCTGCCTGAGCTTTAGCCGTAATCACATTAAACAGCGCGGCTGTTACGCAAGCAAGCAACGCCATCGCCCCGTCCCACCCTTGACGGCGCGTTGCGCAAGCGGCAGACGATGTAGCCGAGCCGTTGAAAACAGGTTGATGGCCTGAGAGACTCCTGACTATCGGGGATCGGTCCTTGTGGTGCCATACGGATGGAGGCCACAGGCTGCCCCGTAACCCGCCGTGTGATCCGACCTGAGTCTTGTGATTCGACATCTCGTACTCCCGCGCTAGGCGCATTGCCCCAAGGGGTGTCAAGGTTGCTTCGCGGTCAGGGATCGAGCCCTCGCTGGCGCGACCCGCGGCGTCTCGTTCCCGCCTCGCCGCGGGTTCGGCATCTCTGACCTGTTCTCCCGAAAACCGACCGGGAATGTGATCTGCGTCACAGTATTGACCCGAGAGCCTGATAAAAATAGTGGGTTATTGTCAACATTTCTATAGATACCTCGCCGGCAGTCCGGAAATGAGTGGACTCGCGCGAGCGGGACGTTACGATTGCTGCGGCTGATCAGCATCCCGAGACGCCGGGTATCGCGGGCGACCGGTACTTGGTCGCGGCGGCCGCTGGAATAGGGCGCACCGAAGATGAAGGGGGTTGAGCGTGAAGAGGACAAACGATACCGGGAGCGCGAAGGCCTTATGCCGAGGCAATCGCTGAAAAAAAGCACTGAACCGAGATGCCTCGATCCGCCATCGTGCATTGGGCAGGTTAGGCGTTTCGGCCTTGTCTTCGTTCCGGAGAGGCGGTTCCGCTTGCAGGCTTCGACGGCGAGGATGCTTGCCTCACAAGCGGCGGGATGTCTGGCCTCGATCTCTTGAGGGAGAAGCGTTCGCGGGCATGCCGGGCGGAATTGACCCCGCCGGTCTCGTTGGCGCTTAGTCCGGTGTCCGGGTTCCGGTCAATCGCTTGCG
>JAHEIA010000184.1 GCA_024639625.1 Chromatiales bacterium | reverse complement strand
AATGCTTCAACCCCTCGCAGACCATAAGCGGCCCCAGATTGGAGCCACCGATACCGATGTTCACGACGTCGCGGATGGGCCGGCCCGTATGGCCTTTCCACTCGCCTGAGCGCACTTGGTTGGTGAACGCCTCCATCTTCTGCAACACATGGTTCACCGCCGGCATGACGTCCTTCCCGTCCACCAGCACGGGCGCATTGCTGCGGTTACGCAGGGCGACGTGCAGCACTGACCGACCCTCGGTCAGATTGATCTTTTCACCGCTGTACATGCGCTGGACCCACCCTTTTATGTCCCGCCCGCGGGCCAGGGCCAGCAACTTCTCCATGGTCTCCGCGGTGATCAGGTTCTTCGAATAGTCCAAGCGCAACCCGCAGGCCGCAAAGGAGAACCGGGCGGCTCTCTCCGGGTCGCCGCGGAACAGATCGCGCATGTGTAGATGCGCGATGCCGGACCAATGGTCTTCTAAGGCTTTCCACTCTGCACTCTCATTGACTGCAATCATGAGGATACTTCTTCCCGTATGGAGATGTGATTCGGATCGATCAGGAGGTTTCGTCGAAGAGCTCGTTGCGCCATTGCTGATCATCGCGGTCGAACAGACGATTGCTCTCTTCCGGGCCCCAACTGCCTGACGCGTAGGTGGGGATATATTCGCGCTCGGTCGACCAGACTTTGAGCACCGGATCCACTACCTGCCAAGCCCATTTGACCTCGTCATAACGCAGAAACAGTGAATGATCCCCCTCGATGACGTCCAGGATCAAGGCCTCATAGGCATCGATCTTGGTTTCATTCAGCGTGCATTGACTGGCGTCAAGCCGAGTCGTCTGCGTGCGCATCTCCAGACCCGGTTGTTTGACCTGCAACTCCACGCGCAGGCACTCGCTCGGCTGAATGTTCAACAACAGCCAATTCGGCTTTAGCTGATCGATAGCCGTTTCGCGAAATAGCTGCTGCGGGGGGTGCTTGAAGCGGATGCTGATCAGCGAATTGTCGCTACGCATACGCTTCCCGGTGCGCAACAGAAAGGGTACGTTGCGCCAGCGCCAATTGTCGATATACAGCTTGAGCGCAGAAAACGTCTCGGTCGTACTGCCGGCCTCGACTCCTGGTTCTTCTGCATATCCGGGCAATTCCTCGCCATCGACGCGGCCGCCGCGGTACTGCGCGCGGTAGGCCTGGGAGTGCACCGCGGGACGCGGGATCGGGCGAATCGAACGCAGCACCTTTACCTTCTCGTCACGCAGAGATTCCGCGTCCAGATCCGCCGGCGGCTCCATGGCGACCAGGGTCAGCATCTGCAGCAAGTGGCTCTGGATCATGTCGCGCAGCGCACCGACTTGGTCGTAGTAACCCGCTCGGCTGCCAATGCCGCGGGATTCGGCATGGGTGATCTGGACATGATCGATGTAGTTGCGATTCCACAAGGGCTCCAACATGAGGTTGGCGAAGCGGAATACCAGGACATTTTGCACCGTGCTCTTGCCGAGGTAGTGATCGATGCGGTAGATCTGGTCTTCTCGGAAGTGGCGGTGTAACGCCTGATCCAGGATCTGAGCGCTTTCGAGATCGTAGCCGAAGGGTTTCTCAACCACCAGGCGCGACCAACCCCGATCCTCGGTGTGCAATCCCGCCGCCGCAAGTTGCGAGGCCACACTGGTATAGAAGTTCGGCCCGATCGCCAGATAGTACGCCCGATTGCGGGGCAATCCGGAACTCGCGGAAAGAAATTTGGCCAACCCGGCGAAGGCGCCAGCGTCGTCCAGATCGCCCGGAACGAATAGCAGCCGCTGGAGAAAGCGCTCCGTCACCTCCGTCTCCAGGTCGCCCCGGACACGGGGGGCCAGTCCGTCGCGCACGATGCCTTGCCAGTGCTGGTGGTTCCACTCGCGGCGACCGAAACCGACAATCCGGGTGTCGGGATGAAGTTTGCGCGCAACTTCCAGATGATACAGGGCCGGAAGCAGCTTTGAGGTAGCCAGATTCCCCGTGGAGCCGAAAATTATGAGACAACAAGGTTCAGTCATTTCGAAATGCCTTTTATAATCAATTTCGAATCTGTCTTTCCATCTGAATTTGGCACATGGTTTGCTTGTTTGGCGTGGAAATCGGGTCGAGAAACCAATCGCAGTATACCAATTGGCATTGCTTGAGTAGCTACCGGCACATTGATGGACGCTTCCACCGCCCCTTCGAACGAACCGACAGGCACCCCGCTCAAGGTGCTCTTCGCCGCCAGCGAGGCCCTGCCTCTGATCAAGACCGGCGGCCTCGCCGACGTGGCAGGCAGCCTGCCGCGGGCGCTGCGCGAGCTGGGAGACGATGTCCGCCTGATCCTCCCGGCATATCCCGCGGCGATCTCGCGCATCGGCCCGATACTGCAAACGGACAGCGTGCCGATCCGCGGATGCGAGCAACCGGTTCGCATTCTACACGGGAGCCTGCCAGGGGGAGGGCTGCGCGCCTACCTGGTGGACGCACCCTGGCTGTTCGACCGCCCGGGCAGCCCCTACGTCGCAGCCGACGGGCATGACTGGACCGACAATCCCCAACGCTTCGCCCTATTCTGCCGAGCGATCGTCGAGTGCGCACAAGACCGCCTCGGCTTGCACTGGCGCCCCGATATAGTGCACTGCAACGATTGGCAGACCGGCCTGGTTGCCCCTCTGCTGCAACAAGAGCCGCGACGTCCCGCGGCGCTCTTTACCATCCACAATCTTGCCTATCAGGGGTTATTCGCCGGCACAGACTTCCAATCCTTGGGCTTGCCGGCGGCGCTCTGGAGCGATCGCGGATTGGAGTTTCACCGCCGGCTATCGTTCATCAAAGGCGGGATCGCATTCTCCGACCTCTTGACCACGGTCAGCCCCACCTACGCCTGCGAGATCCGTACCGCCGAATTCGGCTACGGCCTCGAGGGCCTGCTGCAACATCTCGGCAGTCGCCTGGTGGGCGTGCTCAACGGGATCGACGATCGCGAGTGGGACCCGGGCAGCGACCCCGCCATCGTGCAGCCTTTCGATGAACAACACTTGCATCTCAAGGGGCGTAACAAACTCGCGCTGCAGGAAGAAGTCGGTCTGCCACGGGATGAGAAGGCGCTGCTGCTCGGACATATCGGAAGGCTGGTAGAGCAAAAAGGCGTGGACCTGATCCTTGACGTGCTGCCGGGCATCATGGAGCTCGGGGGCACCCAGATGGTGCTCTTGGGTTCTGGGGATCGGCGGCTGGAAGATCGCCTGCTCGCTGCCGCCGAGCGGTACCCGGACCGCGTCGCCGTGCACCTCGGCTACAACGAGGACCTCTCGCATCGGATCGAAGCGGCAAGCGACTGCTTTCTGATGCCATCTCGCTTCGAGCCCTGCGGGCTCAACCAGCTCTACAGCCTGCGTTACGGCGCAATCCCTGTGGTGCGCCGAACCGGCGGCTTAGCGGACACCGTAGTGAACGCTTCTGAGGAAAATCTGCGCGCCGGCACCGCGACCGGCTTCGTCTTCGACAACCCCGACAGCAGAGGGCTGTGGGATGCAGTGACGCGCATGGCCCAGTGTTGGAACAGCGGCAACGGAGAATGGCAACAGATCGCCATCACCGGAATGCATCAGGACTTCAGCTGGAGCAATAGCGCCCGCCACTACCGCGATCTGTATCACCGGGCGATTCGCGAGCCAATGCCCAACCCGTTGGTATGACACCCCGGGGAAAGGTAGCCCTTGCTGGGGCACTGCGACCGCTGCTGATCGGAACCAGGTACTCCAGGCCGTCGCCGCGCCGCCGGTGCAGCCGACGCGGTATGAAGCGGGGTCTGCCGGGCGCCCGCCATCTCCAACACCGCCGATTCGGCAACCCGAATGGGAACGCAACGGCGGCCAATGACCCAGGACCGGGGGCCACCCATAGTGGATGATTTGTTCACCGCGCAATGTCTGAAGAATGACAAACAGCTTCGCAGCCGTGTAAAGCTGCTGGGAAATCTGCTGGGTCAAGTGATCCGCACCCAGGAAGGGGAGCAGGTTTACCGGGCCGTGGAGCGACTGCGCCGCGGGTACATCGGGCTCCGCAACAAGGAAGATCGCGCGCAGCGTGACCGCCTGGCACGCTTCATCGGTGCGTTATCCCCGGATCTCCTGTCGCCGGTGATCCGCGCCTTCAGCATCTATTTCAAACTGGCCAACATCGCTGAAGAGGCCTACCAACACCGCCAGCGGAGAACCCTGGTGCGCTTGGGCAATCCGCTGTGGCCGGGCTCTTTCGACCACACGCTGCGCGACCTTCGTAGGCGGGGCATCGAACCTGCAGAGCTGCAGCGCATGCTGGACGATTTGCTCTATTACCCGGTATTCACCGCTCACCCCACGGAGGCAAAACGCCGGGTCGTCATGGTGCAGTTGCGCCGGATCTTCTTGCACAGTGAGCATCTGGACGACCGCAGACTCAACCGAGAAGAACGCGCGGCGATCGTTGGCGAACTCCGCGCCTTCATCCAGACGCTCTGGAAGACCGACGAGGTTCGCTCCGATCGGCCCGTGGTTCGCGACGAGATCAGCAACGGCCTGTATTACTTCCACCAGTGTCTTTTCGAATCGGTTCCCATCGTCTTCCGCCGCTTCGAACAGGCGATCAGTCGCTGCTACGGTGATCATCCGGAGGCCGGCCGGATTCGACTTCCCGGGGTATTGCGATTCGGCTCCTGGATCGGCGGAGACCGCGACGGCAACCCGTTTGTCACCGCAGCTGCCACCGAGTTGGCGGTGCGCATGCACAGCCTAACCATCTTGCGCGAGTATCTTCGGCGCGTCGAACATTTGATCAACCAGCTGACCCACTCCGCGGAATTGTGTACCCCGTCGCCGGAATTCCAGCGCCGGCTGCGCGAGGACGAGATCGAGTGCGCGGAGGCCTTCTCCGGCCAACCGAATCGCTTCCGCAGGGAGCCTTATCGCCGCAAGCTTGCGCTCATGCGCTTTCGCCTGCGCTGCAACCTGGATCGGGTGAGCGCCCTGCTGGAGGGCGAGGAGGGCCAGCATGCCGGATGCGGCTACACAGGCGAAGCCGACTTCCTGCGTGATCTGGCCCTGGTTAGAGACTCTCTGCACGGACATGGGGACGCCGCTATTGCGGGCGGCGACCTGCAGGACCTGATTCGTCTCGCCGAGACCTTCGGTTTCTTCCTGGCGCGTCTCGATCTGCGCCAGGAATCGGCGGTTCACAGTACCGCGGTCGCCGAGATCGCGCCGCAGCTACCCGGGGGCGAAGCATACGCCGAACTGGACGAGCGCCAGCGCATGAAGCGACTGGCCGATTGGATCCAACAGGGCTGCGCCGAGCAACTGGATCGCTCTCGCCTCTCGGCGCAAAGCCGCGAGGTTCTGGCTGTGTTCGATGTCATTGCCCGACAGCGCGAGGAGATCAGCCCCCGGGCTTTCGGCGAATACGTGGTCTCCATGACCCACCAGGCCAGTCATGTCCTGGAGGTGATGTTCCTCGCCAGCCTTAGCGGTTTGGTCGGCTACGCGCAGGGCGGATGGCAATGCAAGCTGCGAGTGTCGCCGCTTTTCGAGACCATCGAAGACTTGCGCCATGTCCGCCTGGTACTGCGCTCATTGTTGGACGATCCTTGTTACAGCGGACTGCTCGCGGCCTCCGGCAACCTGCAGGAGGTCATGCTGGGGTATTCCGACTCGGCCAAGGACGGGGGCATCGTTGCCTCTGCGTGGAACCTGTACGAGGCACAGAAGCAGATCATCTCCCTCACCGACGCCAAGGGAGTGCGCTGCCGCCTATTCCACGGCCGCGGGGGCACCATTGGCCGTGGGGGCGGCCCGACCCATGAGTCCATTCTGGCCCAACCGGAGGGCACGGTGCACGGTCAGATCAAGTTTACCGAACAAGGGGAGGTGCTCTCCAACAAATACAGCAACCAGGAAACGTCCAACTTCGAACTCACCATGGGGGTCACCGGACTGCTCAAGGCAAGCCTCGGCCTGATACGCGCGCCGCGCTCCGAGCGCAAGGATCATCTGGCCACCATGGACGAGCTCGCGGCCACTGGGGAATTGCATTTTCGACACCTGACGGAGCGCACCGATGGCTTCCTCGACTATTTCTACGAGGCAACACCGGTCAGCGAGATCGCCCAGATGAACATCGGTTCACGACCGTCACACCGCAAGCAGGGCGATCGTTCGAAGGCATCGGTTCGCGCCATTGCTTGGGTGTTCAGTTGGGCCCAGTCGAGGCACACGTTGCCCGCATGGTTCGGCATCGGCAGCGCCCTGGAAACCTGGCGTGCCAAGCAGCCGGAACGACTCGCGCGTCTGCAGCTCATGTATCAGGAATGGCCCTTCTTTCGCGCCTTGTTGGGCAATGTACAGATGGCGCTGTTCAAGGCCGACATGCAGACGGCCAGCCAGTACGCGCAGCTCTGTCGGGACCCGGACGTTGGCGAGCAGGTCTTCGACCTGATCAAGGACGAGTACGAGCGCAGCGTGCAGCAGATCCTTGCCGTCACAGGCGCCCAGGCGCT
>JAHEIA010000624.1 GCA_024639625.1 Chromatiales bacterium | reverse complement strand
CGCTTTCCGATATTCGTTCACCGAGAAGCGGTAGAAGGGATGGTGTATCGGAATGTGCAGACAGGCAAATCCACCGGATTTTAACGCACTCAAGAGTTGGCCGAGCAGAAAGGCAATCACTGGCGGGGTATTGTGCTGGAGGGAGATAAAGGAGAAGACAAAATCGAGTTCTTGTGGCAGGCGTTCGGCATCCACCACATTCTTGAGGCTAATGCACTCGACCTCGCCTCGGGAGAGGTCCGGGAAACGCTGTCTGTTTTCCTGCAACAGGGCCAGATGGCCCTCCGAAAAATCCACAGCGTATACTTTCTTGAAGTGCTTGGAAGCCGGCAGCGAGAGACGCCCCACACCGCAGCCGAAGTCCAAACAGGTAAGTTGATCGATATTCGGGACTCCCTGCTCCGCTAGCCGAGCGAGGCAGAACTGGATGAAGCCATTTCCGGACGCATAGAATCGCTTGATATCGTCAGCCGAGGGTTCCTTCTTCCATTCCGAGGCACTGAGGACTGAAAAATACACCTCCGATCTATCGAAACCCGCCTTGCGCCAATAAGTGGCGGTTATTTCGGAGAGTTCTTCAATCGTCGCTCGGCGAGTATCAATTTCCAGTCTGTAGTTCGTGGTACTTTCTTGCCAAAGCGCATGAAACATTCGTGCCCTGGCCTCGGGACTGGACAACATTTCCCGCACGACCTCCGCCGGCGATTTCTTACCCGTTGCGAGTTGTTTGACCTTCCCGGACAACCCCGCCTTATCCGCCGGACGTTTTAAGATAATTTCATATAAATCCGAGACATAGCGGTTTACATCGATTTCCAGCAACTCCTTCGCCTCTGCCGATCTCTTTCGTTCTAACCTCATGGCGCGTTCTCTTCTCCTCGTCGGATTCTACATTGACCCCATTCTCCTCTGGAGCAAGGGGTCCATACCCGTTGACCCAAGTACCGATTCTTTTCTAGCGCTTCGTTCGCAAGTAGCGGGCGTATTGATGCAGGACCTCCCCAACCTCCCCCTCCATTTGGGTCACGCCATGTTCGATCCAAACCACCCGGTTGCATAGCCTTCGGATCGTGTCCACATTGTGCGATACCAGAACGATGGTCTTTGCCGAGGCGATCAGTTTCTCCATTTCCGCTTTCGACTTCTTCTGAAACGCCTCGTCCCCGACGCCCAGCACCTCGTCAACCAGCAACACGTCCGGGTTGACTTGAAACGCGACCGAGAACCCCAATCGCGCCCGCATCCCCGAAGAGTAGGAGCTGAGCGGATTGTCGAAGAATTCGCCTAGTTCCGAGAACTTGGCAATCTCCGGCACTTTTGCCGCAATCTCCTGTTTGCTCATGCCCAGCAGCATTCCGCCAAGCATCGCATTGACCCTCCCCGACAGGTTCGGCTCGAAACCGACCTGCAGAGACAGCAACTGGACTCGGTAGCCGTTGTTGGTGACCGTCCCCTTGTCCGGCTTGATGATGCCGGCCAGGACCTTCAGTAAGGTGCTCTTGCCGGAGCCATTCCTCCCGATAACGCCGAGAGACTCGCCTTTGTACAAGTCGAAGGACACGTCACGTATCGCCTCGAAGGGTTTCGACCTGAGAAAGCCGGTCTTCTTATGATAAGTGACCCTGGCATTGCGCACCGAAATGATCGTGGACGGGGTATCTGTAAGCTCGCGCATCAGGTAACAATCCGGGGATAGACGTGGTCCAGTCGCTTCAGTGCGTTGAGCGCGATGTAGAGCAGCCCGACAGAAACCAGCAAAATGATCGAAAGCCGCTCCAGATCCGGCCACTGATTGTACATCAAGATATTGCGGTACATTTCGATGACACTGGCCATTGGGTTCAGGTAGAAATAAGCCTGGTAGCGCTCCGGCACCAGTGATGCGGGAAAAAAGATACCCGATAAGAAGAAGGTGAAGCGCAGGAAGGCGTCGATCAGGTAACGCAAGTCGGGCAGGAATGGAATGATGCTCGCGAGTAGGTAGGTGACCGATATCGTCATAAGAAACTGGGCCAGCATGACCAGCGGA
>JAHEIA010000623.1 GCA_024639625.1 Chromatiales bacterium | reverse complement strand
GACGATGTAGAGTCCGGACAGCCACTCTGTACCAAGTCCTTCCGACAACGCCTCCGTTCTCCAAAGTGTACCGGGCGATGCGATGAAGAGCGAAAGGAACCCGCCCGTGGGCGGGAATCGCTCGCTCCGAGGCGCGCTGCGCTGCAACTGCGCACTGCACACGGGGCAATAGTACGGGGACGCTACGCCTTTGCTTCCCTGTATAGGTCTTTTTGCAGGCGCCTCGCGCTTGCTTCCAAACCCGGGGCGTGGCGGGGCGGCCCTGTAACCGGTGGCGATCGCTGATCCCGGCCGGCATTGGACCCCTGCTTGCTTGAATCATTAACCGAATATCGGGCACCGACGACGCCGTTTCTTCCGGTCCGCCGAGGCGCACAATCGGAGAAGATCCCAACCGCCCCTGACTTTGAGACTACTGCGATTGGCATCGCTAGTTGGCGCTACCCAGCTCTGCCATCGCGGAAGAAACAACACGATTCGCTGAACGCATCAAGAGCCAGACAAGGCCCAACGCCACGACGATATCCGGCCAACCCGACTCCGTGATCCAGACTGCTCCAGCAGCCAGGAAAACCGAAATATTCGACGCGATATCGTTGCGCGAGCACTCCCAGACCGAGCTCATGTTTACGTCTTCCCCGCGGTGACGCCAGAGAAGCAGGAGACAAACAGAGTTTGCGGCTAGTCCCAGCAGACTGAAAGCCCCCATCACCTCGAAGATAGGGACGCTCGGAAAGAAGAGCCGATAAACGACCTGGCCGGCAACCGTGATGCCTGCAAGAAAGATGAGCCCGCCTTTCAGGAGCGCAACTTTGGCCTTTATGGCGGCACCCCTAGAAACGGCGAAGAGGCTGAAGCCATAGGTTAGTGCATCCCCGAGATTGTCGAGGCTGTCGGCCAGCAGGGCAGATGAATTTCCGTAGACCGCGGCGCTTGCGATCACCAAGAACATGAAAGCGTTGATGCCGAAGACGATCCGCAGCGTACCTCGCTGGCGCTCGCGCAATCCCTCGAGTGAGCAGTCGTTGTCACAACATCCGCTCATTGTGGCAGTCGGAAGGTGGAAAGTGTTCCTCGGATCAGCCGGGGATGCCTGAGTTTCCCGGCGGGTCGTCCGTGTCGAGCTTCTCCTGGTGGAAAAACCGGAGCCAGGCCCAGCGGGCCCGTCTCGAACAATTATTGGCGATCGGGATCGAAGCGGGGGATTCTCTATGCTCGATACGAAAAAGCCCTACAGATCGCGTGCGCGTATCAGAACCGAGCCATCCTCTTCGTAGGCCTCGCCTTCTATGAGCTTTCTCGCTGCCGCTTGAATAGTTTCTCGGTGCTGGGCTACGGACTGCATGGGACCCTGTTCCGAGGCACCGAACTTATCCCTCAAGATGTCGAACGAGATCCGGCAGAGCACCCGCTTTTTGTTTACCTCCGCTGCAACCGTTGCCACTTTCGTCATGGGGTTCCAGCACTCGAGCCTCGGGAAAGAAACCCCTGGGTCACCCGAAGCCGATTTTCGATTGGGGGTCAACTGCATGCCGAGTCCTCCTCGGTGATGCGGCGCAACCCAATTGCGGTTAAGGCATACATGCTAAACACAGTCTTTCTCCGTTGTGAAAAGACATCAGCGGCAACAATGATCCCGGCAGTCGATGATTGATCGAACGCAAATCCCTGCAAGTTTTCTATCCGCAGCGCCGAAATAGCCTCCTTTGGATGCGCTATGTTCGGTTATGCGAAACCACGGATCCGATCGGGGTCATCGCCCGCGGGCTGACCACTCGGTCGATCCAGGTGCCCTCGCAGTACGCTTGACCGGCAGCCTTATGCACCATGGCAGCGGCGGGCCCCGGCACTGCCGCTGGCCGCAGCGCAAGCGCCCCACCCAGCATCGAACGGCCCGGAGTGATCCACTCGGATCAGGCGATATAACTACGTGGATCCGGCAACTACCTGACTGTCGCAGTTGGCAGAAACCGTTGCCGTAAGGCGAATATATACTCGGCCAATATACTCCAATACGCGTCTAATAGCTGCT
>JAHEIA010000622.1 GCA_024639625.1 Chromatiales bacterium | reverse complement strand
CTGCAGCGGTTGTGGGTGCGCACGCGTGACCTTCCGTGGGCGAAGGCATGAGACCTCGTCCGAGCGCCGGATGCGGGAAATCCGCACGTCCAGTGCGACGAGCGGCGACTGGAAACGGGGTTATGGTCCGGATTGAGGCACCGGCATGTGGCGAAAGCCGCCGGCAACAGCTACTCCCCGGAACCTGTGGTTACCGCGCCAGTCGTCGACTCTACCCGCTCGCGGTGCCTTCGGGGTTTTCGACCTATCGGTCGCACACGAGGCCAGCAGGGTATGGTGGCCTGACCCGACGGGGAGCTATATCAACGGGGCAAGAGTGGAAGTGCGACGTAGAACGGGCGCATCTTGCCCCTGATTCATGGATTCCGGTGCAACGGACAGAGCGACCCCGCGGCAGCGTTTCAGATACCGTTGGCGGCGGCGCAGCCCGCGTGTTAGTGAGCGGAGTCTCAGCTCAGGGGGAGGCGGCACGTACCGGCGTAGATTGCAGATTGTGTAGCACTTGCGTGAACAGCGCCGCACCAGGGTAGCTTTGGGAGAAGGCGACGCGGATGCGGCGCACGCTCACGCTGATACGCGCGCCGATCTTCAAGAGCTTCAGGCGAATGCTCCCACACTGGGCACGCGCCATCTCGGTGCCCTGCAGGCCGAGGCGGCGCAGCGCACACACCAGCACGTAGGCAAAGGAGGAGAAGTACAGGCGAATCTGGTTGGCACGCATGATCTGCGTGCTGGTGCGATCGGCGAACAGATCCAGCTGCTGTTCCTTGATGCGATTCTCCATGTCACCTCTGGCGCAGTACAACTCCTCGTACAGGGGCCGCGCTTGGGCCTGCTCGGGGGCGAGCGAGGTCACGACGAAACGCGGATTGGCCCCCTTGGCCAGATGCTCGGCCTTGGCGATGACGCGCCGCGCGCGCGTCCAGCTCTTACGGGTTTGGTAATCGAACTCGCAGAACACCCGGGCGGGCTCGCCGGTCTGCAGAAACTGCAGGTGCGCCGCGACCCGGGCGGTGAGGCTCAAGCGGCGCAAGCGGTTGTTCTTGGCCAACCCCAGGAGGAAATCCACGCCATTGGCCTCGCACCAGGCCATGATCGCCTCGCGGCAGAAGCCCGAGTCGGCGCGGATGATGATCTGGGTCTGCGGCCAGTGGGCGCGGATGTGGCTGACAATCCGCTCCAGCTCCTCCACGCTGCCGGCCGAGGCATCGATGTTGGCTTGGCGCAGGCGCGCGCACAGCAAATGATCGCCGCTGAAGATGTACAGCGGTAAGTAGCAATAGCACCCGTAGTAGCCGTGGAAGAAGCGCCCCTCCTGGTGGCCGTGGATCGGATCGTCGGTGGCATCCAGGTCGAGCCAGATCTGTTGCGGAGGCTCGCCATAGGATTCCAGGAAGCAGTCCACGAGCAAGCGGTCCATGCCCGCAGGGTCGGCGACGATCTTCTTGTAGCGCGCCTTGGCGTCGGCATCCGCCGGTGTGAGTTCCAGGCGGTTGAGCGTACTGGAACTGGCCAAGGGTTTGCCCTTGTCGCGCTCAGCGCACCGATCCTGGCCCGTGGGGTCCTTCTTGCCGACCAGCACGGCCAAGAGCGCATCCAGGCGCAGACGGTCGTGATCATTGAGGTCCTCATAGCCCAACGCCAGGGCGAAAACCCGTTGTGCTACCAGCTCCCGCACGCTGTGCTCGATGGCCTCGGGATCGCGGTGGTCAACGAACTGATCGGCCAGGCGTTGAAGGATCTTCGTGCGCGCCTCGACCTCGCCGAGCAGCAGTCCGCCAGCGTCGGAACTGATCCTGCCCCCATCGAACTTTCCTACCACCGAACGTCGGCCCAGGGCGTGAAATTCCAGTTGCTCCGCGTTACACTCTGTCATCGAAAGGCCGTCCTCTTGTTTGGTCATAACCAGTTGATCGCACAACCGTTATGCCAGAGGGGACGGCCTTTTTTCAACCCCTGGGTGACAAATTGGGGCTAGCCCTCCATCTGATTCCACAACCCAGTCAGAGGGAAAGCGAACTTTCCTGCGCTTGAT
>JAHEIA010000183.1 GCA_024639625.1 Chromatiales bacterium | reverse complement strand
GAAGAATGGAAAGCAAGCAGCAAAGTGCAGGCAACCGCTTCATGTGCTAGCGAAAAATGTGGTTGCGCCAGAAATCAAAAAGCCGGTTGAGCGGACTCAAACCGGCATTTCTGATATTTGGCTCCCCGGGACAGGCTCGAACTGCCGACCTAGTGGTTAACAGCCACCCGCTCTACCGACTGAGCTACCGGGGAATACTCGCTCCGCGAGAAGCGGGCATAGTAATCGCACTTCTCGGCCCGGTCAAGTCGCTACGCCAGAGCGCCCTCGATCCGCTCCAGTGCCTTCTCCAGGTTTTCCATGCTGGTGGCGATGGAGATTCGTACGTGCCCAGGGAGGCCAAAAGCGGATCCCGGAACCAGCGCCACCCCGGCCTTTTCGATCAGGAATTCGGAGAATTCGATGTCGTTGTTGATCCCCTCCAGGCGATCCAATGCGGGTTGCACGTTGGGAAAGGTGTAGAAGGTGCCGTCGGTGGGCAGGCACTCGATGCCGGGGATCCGGTTCAGGCGCTCCACCACATAATCGTGACGGTCCTTGAAGGCGACCAGCATCTCCGCGATGCAGTCCTGGGGGCCTTCCAGGGCGGCCTGTGCCGCGACCTGGGATATCGATGTCGGGTTGGACGTGCTCTGCGACTGGATTTTCTTCATCGCCTTGATCACCGCCTCCGGGCCGCCGGCGTAGCCGATGCGCCAGCCGGTCATGGAATAGGCTTTGGAGACGCCGTTGAGCACCAGGGTGCGTTCCGCGAGTCCCGGGCAGGCGTTGACGATGTTGACGAAGGGCGTGTCGGCCCAGCGGATGTGCTCGTACATGTCGTCCGTGGCGACCATAACCCGCGGGTTCTCCAGCAGCACGTCGCCCAGCGCGGCCAACTCGTCTTTGCTGTAGGCCACCCCGGTCGGATTCGACGGACTGTTGATCACCACCAACCGGGTCTTTTCCGTGATTGCTGCCGCCAGTTGGCTTGGCGTGATCTTGAAATTCTGCGATGCGCCGGCGCTGGCGAATACCGGGACCCCGCTCGCCAGAATCACCATGTCCGGATAGGATACCCAGTAGGGTACCGGGATGATGACCTCGTCGCCGGGATCGAGGAGCGCCTGCGCCAGGTTGTAGAAGCTCTGTTTACCCCCGCAGGACACAAGAATCTGCGTCGGGCCGTATTCCAGCCCATTGTCCCGCTTGAACTTTTCGATGATCGCCGCCTTCAATCCGGCGGTGCCGTCGACCGCGGTGTACTTCGTGAAACCACTGCGAATCGCCTGGATTGCGGCTTCCTTGATATGCTCGGGCGTGTCGAAATCTGGCTCTCCGGCGCCGAGTCCGATCACATCCTTGCCGGCGGCGCGCATCTCGGCGGCGCGGGCGGTCACTGCGAGGGTAGGCGAGGGTTTGACAGCTTGTACACGTGCGGACAGTCTAGCGTTCATTCTTCGAGGGCCTGTCTTCTGATTCGGGAGAGACGTAAGCGGGGATGCGGCACCGCTCATAACATTACAATGATAGCGAATACCGGAATGCAGAAGAATCCCCATGGCGCGTGAATTTCAGCTGATTTCCCAATTCTCCCCCGCCGGCGACCAGCCGGAGGCGATTCGACGCCTGGTCGAGGGGCTCGAGGCCGGGGAAGCGGGACTGACACTGCTCGGGGTCACGGGTTCGGGGAAGACCTTCACGATCGCCAACGTGATCCAGACCCTCCAGCGCCCGGCGCTGATCCTGGCGCCGAACAAGACCTTGGCGGCCCAGCTGTATGGGGAATTCAAGGAGTTCTTCCCGCACAACGCGGTGGAGTATTTCGTCTCCTACTACGACTACTACCAGCCGGAGGCCTATGTGCCCGCCTCCGATACCTTCATCGAAAAGGACGCCTCGATCAACGAGCACGTCGAGCAGATGCGCCTGTCCGCCACCAAGGCCTTGCTCGAACGCCGGGACACGATCATCGTGGCCACGGTTTCCTCGATCTACGGCCTTGGCGATCCACGCCTGTATCTCAGCATGGTGCTGCACCTGGCTCGCGGCGATATCATCGATCAGCGTTTCATCCTGCGGCGCCTGGCGGACCTGCAATACAAGCGCAACGAAGTGGAGTTGCACCGCGGCAGCTACCGGGTGCGCGGGGACGTGATCGACATCTACCCCGCGGAATCCGAAGCCGAGGCGCTGCGGGTCGAGTTGTTCGACGACGAGATCGAGAATCTTTCCCTGTTCGACCCGCTCACCGGGGAGGCCCTGCACAAGGTGCCGCGCTTTACGGTCTACCCGAAGACCCACTATGTCACCCCGAGGGAGACCTTGCTGGCGGCGGTGGATCAGATCAAGCCGGAGCTCAAGGAACGGCTCGAGCAGTTGCGTGAGGCGGGCAATCTGGTCGAGGCCCAGCGGCTGGAGCAGCGCACCCGTTTCGACCTGGAGATGATCGTAGAGATCGGGTACTGCTCGGGAATCGAGAACTACTCGCGCTATCTCTCGGGGCGCGAGGCCGGCGAACCGCCGCCGACGCTGTTTGACTATCTGCCGGCAAATTCCCTCCTGGTGGTCGACGAGTCCCACGTTACCATCCCGCAGCTCGGCGGCATGTACCGGGGTGACCGATCGCGAAAGGAAACCCTGGTGCAATACGGGTTTCGGTTGCCCTCGGCCCTGGACAATCGGCCGCTGCGCTTCGACGAGTTCGAGGCCCGGGAGCCGCAGACGATTTACGTCTCCGCGACCCCTCGGGACTACGAACTGCAGCACTCGGGTGAGATCGTCGAGCAGGTGGTTCGCCCCACCGGGCTGGTGGACCCGGAGGTCGAAGTGCGGCCCGCGTCCAGTCAGGTGGACGACCTGCTCTCGGAGATCACCCTGCGGGTCGCGCAGGGGGACCGCATTTTGGTGACGACCTTGACCAAGCGCATGGCGGAGGATCTTACCGACTATTTGATGGAGCACGGTGTTCGGGTGCGGTACCTGCATTCCGACATCGACACGGTGGAACGGGTGGAGATTATCCGCGATCTGCGGCTGGGGGAATTCGACGTACTGGTGGGCATCAATCTGCTGCGCGAGGGGCTGGATATGCCCGAGGTCTCTCTGGTGGCGATCCTGGATGCGGACAAAGAAGGGTTCCTGCGTTCCGAGGGCTCGCTGATTCAGACTATCGGGCGGGCTGCGCGCAACGCGAAAGGCAAGGCGATCCTGTATGCCGACAGCATCACCGGCTCGATGCGCCGAGCCATCGATGAGACAGACCGGCGGCGCGCCAAGCAGGTCGCGTTCAACGAGGAACACGGCATCACACCGACGACCGTGCAGAAGAAGATCACCGATATCATGGAGGGGGCCTATCCCGGAGCGCCCCTCCCGGCGCGTCGCTATGCGAAGGTGGCGGAGGAGGTCGCGGAGTATGCCGCACTCACGGCGCAGCAGATGGCGAAGAAGCTCAAGCAATTGGAAAAGCAGATGTACGAACACGCGAGGAATCTGGAATTCGAGGAGGCTGCACGGGTGCGTGACCATATCCGCGAATTGCAGTCTCAGGGGCTGGTGGCCTGAGGGACATGCCGGGAGTCACCGTGGACACCCGTGCCGAGGGCGGGACCGCGCTACAGTTCTCGCGCGTGCTGGTGACCGGGGCAAGCAGCCAGATCGGGCGCTTCCTTCTTCCGCTGTTTGCCCGGAGCGGTATCCAGGTCACCGCGGTGAGCCGCAGTGGCCGCGGCCCTCTCGTAAAAGGCCCACGGTGGATCGCGGCCGACCTGTCGGGGTGGGTCGATTGGAGTGCGCTGGCTCCGGTCGATGCGGTGATCCATCTCGCCCGGTTGCCGCTGCTGAATGCCCACTTGGCGGCCATGGCAGAGCTCGGTGTGCGCCGCGTGTTGGCTTTCAGCTCGACGAGCCGGGACACCAAGGCCGAGTCGCCGAATCCGCAGGAGCGGGTCATCGCAGCCGCGCTCGCCGGCGCCGAAGAGCAAGTGGCCCAGACGTGCGATCGTTTGGCAATCGCCTGGACCCTGTTTCGTCCCACCATGATTTACGGCGCGGGGTTGGATCAGAACGTAAGCTTCATCGCGCGCTGGCTGCGACGCAGTCCCTGGTTTCCGCTGGCCGGCGGGGGAACCGGCAGGCGCCAGCCGGTGCACGCGCAGGATCTGGCGCAGGCCTGTCTGGATGCGCTACCCGCGCAAGCCACCTACGGTCGGATCTATGCCTTGTCGGGCGGTGAGATCCTCCCGTATCGCACCATGGTGGAACGAATCGGCGCGGCGATCGGCCGCCAACCAAGATTTGTCACGTTGCCCACGGGGTTGCTGCGGCTGCTGCTGGGAATTGCGTGCCTGTGGCCCCAGGCGCGTCACCTGACCCCGGAGATGGCCGACCGGATGAATGGCGATCTGGTGTTCGATTGGAGTGCCGCGAAGCGCGACTTCGGCTACTGCCCGCGCGGATTCCGCCTTGAACCCGCCGATCTCGAGAGCGGAGGGAATGTTCCGTTAGGCGGACGAGCCTGAATCGGTACTGGGCTCAGGGGCGTGCCCGGGGCTGCGGCCGACAGCGGGCGCAGTCTTGAGCGACGCCCTGCGTCATGGAAAGCGCAGCAACAGGTTCAGCGCGTGTCGTTGTCCCAGTCCCGCGATCCGCTGCGGTGTTCGATCACGTGGTATTCGGTTTCGATGACGGAACCGTCGGTCTCGCCGTTGCGGGCTGCGGCGCGCAAGCGGCGGCGCAGCCACCAGATCCGCCCCGCGAACACCAGCCCGACGGCTGCGGCAAGCCCCAGTATCAGGGCCCCGAGAGCAAGCCCCAGCATCACCACGCCCACGGCAACGGCTCCCGCGAGGATGCGCTGCGGCCAGGTAAGAGATTTGATTTCGACGGAGTAGGGCATTTCTTTTCTCATAGATATTGTTAGTCATTCTAACGCGGGTTTTGTTCCCGAGGCAGGGCGCGCGGAGTTCCTTCGGGCGAAACCCGCTGGCTATTGCGCAGGGCGAAGCGGAAACGGTATGATCCCGCTTGCTGTATCTTCAGGCGCGTAGCTCAGTTGGTTAGAGCACCACCTTGACATGGTGGGGGTCGTTGGTTCGATTCCAATCGCGCCTACCAAAAGTAAAAAAGGGCCAGGCTTCGTGCCTCGCCCTTTTTTCATTGCGTGAAACCTCCGGACAACCTCTCAGCGATGGCATCGGTAGACCGTGTTTCTTCCCGTGGGAGCCTGATTGCGTAGATCGAGCAGGGGATTGTGCACCCCGGAGTGAGACGGTAAGATTGTGCTCGCAGCCGGATCCGGAGTACACACGCCGAATCCCGTGCTAGAACCAAAGCCACCGGGCCTCATGGCCCGGTTTTCGTTTCATGTGGTCTCTCGTATGGATCACCACTGAAGGTAGCGAGGCTCGATATGCCCACGATTACCCTCCCTGACGGTTCCGCAAGAAGCTTTCCGCAGCCGCTGAGCGTGGCGGATGTGGCCTCGAGCATTGGACCGGGACTCGCCAAGGCCGCGCTGGCCGGAAAGATCGACGGGCGCCTGGTGGACACCTCGTTCCTCATCGACCGCGACGCGGACCTCGCGATCGTCACCAGCAGGGACGAGGAGGCGCTGGAACTGCTGCGCCATGACGCCGCGCATGTCATGGCGCAGGCGGTGCAGGAACTCTACCCGGGCACTCAGGTGACCATTGGTCCGGCGATCGAGGACGGTTTCTATTACGACTTCGCGCGGGACGAGCCCTTTACCCCGGACGATCTTGCCCAGATCGAGAAGCGCATGCACGAGATCGTGGCGCGGAATCTGGTGATTGAGCGGGAAGTCTGGGAGCGCGACGAAGCCAAGCGGGTGTTCGGGGAGATTGGCGAAGCGTACAAGGTGGAGATTATCGAGGACATCATCCCGGAAGGAGAAGAGGTTTCGGTCTACCGCCAGGGCGACTGGTTCGATGTCTGCCGAGGCCCCCACTTGCCGAGCACCGGAAAGCTGGGCACGGGATTCAAGCTGATGAAGGTGGCCGGCGCCTACTGGCGCGGCGATTCGCGCAATGAGATGCTGCAGCGGATCTACGGTACGGCCTGGCGCGATAAGAAGGAGCTGAAGGCCTATCTGCACCGCTTGGAAGAAGCAGAGAAGCGGGATCACCGAAAGCTCGGCAAGGCGCTCGATCTTTTCCATACCCAGGAAGAGGCGCCGGGGATGGTTTTCTGGCACGACAAGGGCTGGCGGATCTATCTCGAGGTCGAGAACTACATCCGGCATAAGTTGCGCGAGAATGGCTATCTGGAGGTCCATACGCCCCAGGTGATCGATCGCAGCCTGTGGGAGAAGTCCGGGCACTGGGAGAAGTTCCGCGCCGATATGTTCGTCACTGAGTCGGAGAACCGGGTATTTGCCATCAAGCCCATGAACTGCCCGGCCCATATCCAGATCTACAATCACGGACTGAAGAGTTACCGGGATCTGCCGTTGCGGCTGGCGGAATTCGGCTCCTGCCACCGCAACGAGCCTTCAGGCACGCTGCACGGCCTGATGCGCGTGCGTAACTTCGTGCAGGACGATGCCCACATCTTCTGCAGCGAGGACCAGATC
>JAHEIA010000182.1 GCA_024639625.1 Chromatiales bacterium | reverse complement strand
GCGGGGATGAATCGCCGCGCCGGAGCGCTCGCGCACGCACTGCGAGGTCTGCGGCAACGCGGGAAACCAGACGCGAGATAGCCGCCAGATGAACCTGGCGGGGAACGAATACCCCGCTTCGCTGGCGGCCCGATGGCTCGCTGGTCGGCGAGGCTCTCGACCGCTACCCCCGGTGCAGCGGATGCCGGCCCGATCGGGGTGAGATCAATCGCAGTCGTCGTCTTCAACCACCACCTCGCCCGAGGATTCGTCGCGCTGGGGCACCCCTTTGCCGTCGGTAACCACGGTGCGCACGAACATCATACTCTGCACACGCCGGAATTCGCTGTCCAAAGCGCGTTCGACGTCCACATCGTGCAGACCGTCGTAGATGGTAACCCGTCCGCCCCGTTCGGCGGCCTGTTGCTCCGCGCTTGGTTGGAACAGCCGATGCAGCTGCCAATCTCGGGCCTCCCCCGGCGGGTCGGCGTACACCGGGGCCGGGCTCAAGGTCATCAGGGAGATCGCCACCCAAGGAGTGATCTTGTTCATCGCAATTTCCTCGCTGAATCGTGGTTCACGATCGCCGGGAGCATCAACGCCACCCCGCTTGACGTAGGTATAGGCCGCGCCGGAGGCAAAGTCTCGATGAAAAACCGATGAACAAGCGAGGAAAAAGCGACGAAGGTTTTTCCCTTTAGATTCCGCAGGTAACGGATCGCCACGTCATGGGAACAGGGAACAACCAGTGAGCAGAAGCGCTGTCTAGCGAGCCGTCAGGGCCCTGGCGGCGGCCAGAAGACCGCGTTGGCGCCGCCGGTAATCGGGCAATCTCCGCCGGCGTCGGCGATGAGTTCGCTCTTCCAATCCTGCTGCTTCTTGTCCCAGATCAGTTGGGCGTGGTAATAGACGCCTTCGACCACCAAGCAGCGCAGGGCGAACTGATTATTGCTCAGCACTTCGAGAACGGACTCCCGAAGGTCGATAAGGGCCGCGTCGGGCACGAAGGGATTGGCAAACCGGGTGACCGAAAACTGGGCCGCGTCCGAACTCCAGCCCCCCTGCAGATCCATCACGCGGACCTCCGCGACGTGTGGCCCCGGCTCGAGCCTGCTGTAGGTGAAGGCCATGGAGAAGCCCGACTCGCAGGAACCGGGGTAAGCGACCGGATCGTAGATTGCACAGACATCGAGACGCTTGCCGCCGAAGGGAATGTCGTATAGATAGACGCCGTCCAGGTAGAACCCGACTCGGTCGACGCCCCAGGGCGAGACCGCCCAGCCTCGCAGATTGGCAACACCGGTCTTCACATCGGCCGGGCTCGGCTCTTCCAGACGCGCAATGTTGCGCGGATCACCGCCAAGCGGCGCGATTCCGAAGTTAAAATCGTCGGCGAAGAAGATCCGCAACTCGTCACCCACCTCGTCCGCGGTGTAGATCTCCAGCGAACCGAAGCCCTGGTCATCGATGAAGCCGAGGAATTTCCAGCCGACCACAGTGGCCTCAAGGCCGGTGAAGTCCACCCGATTCGGATCGCCATCGACCATGAAGGCGAGCTTGGCCGGGGTACCCGTGCCGCGAAACCAGCCACCAACGGCGTGCAGTTGCGCACCGACGGCGGAAAGCGCGAAGCCGTCCGGGGCTGGATGGTTGATGCCACCGCTGTCCACTGCGTACATCCGATGGGTGCCATCGTGCACGCCACCCGCGGCCAGACTGGTGGCGAGCGCTCCGTTGACGGTACTCGGCAACGGCGACCAGGTGATGCCGAGATTGGTCACGCTCGATTTGGGCGCGCCGCCGGAATAGATGTCGGTCTCGACGCCCCAGGGGGCGACGTCGAATCCCTCGTGCGGGGTGCTCGAGACATTGGCGAGGGCCGCCAGATCAGACAGATAGGCGGCCTCCGCCGCGGCATCGCAGCAATAGGTGGTTGCCGCGGCCCAGGCGCCGCTGGCGCCGCTCAACCCGATCGCAAGGTGCGCGGAAATCAGCCATTTTCTCGCAAGCATACAGAATACCTCCGCAGAACAGGGGGCGCCGCCCACCTCGACAGAAAGGCGAGCACTGCGTACACCCCGCTATGGCCTCGCTTCGCCGCGCGCACTCTCAGCGACATACGGCATCAAGGCCCCAGCGCGGCAACCAAGGCAGCCCCGGAATGCACGGTTACCCCGTTGAGGAAGCTGACGACCGGGGCGTGCAGATCCAGTTCGCCTGCAGGCAGTACCTGGAGATTGGGACCGAGGGTAATCGAAAGGGTTCCTGTGCAGGTGGTAACACCGCTGGGTATAGTCGTGTTCTCCAGAATCACGGCATCTCCCGAACAGCCCCCGGTAATCTCGACCAGATCCGGCACGCTGCTCAGAGTCCCGTCATTGACGATTAATTGCACCACATAACTGCCCGCCTGATCGACGATGAGATTGGGATAAACCGGATCGAGGGCGTCGAGGCGCAGCTTGTAATTTTCCACGATTCCTTCTCCGTGGTTCCAGGAGCACACGCGGCGAGCCCGAGCCGAAGGCTCGCCGGGACCCGCTCGCTTACTCGGCGACCCGCCTACCAGGCAGCCTTCCGAAAACCCCAGGACTCACTGGGAGCCCCACTCGGTCACCGCCTGCAACCCACCCTTTCCGTCGTCCTTGGCGATGTAATAGCCCTTGACCACGAAGCGCTGTCCAGGGGCGAGGCTGACCCTCGGGTACACCGAGGTGTAGGAGGCGTTGTCCACCATATGCTCGATGCTTTCGAGGAAGTAGTCGCGGATGAAATAACCGCGGATGGTCTTCATGGCCCCGCCGGCCATCTTCAGCGCGAAGAACGCGTCCGCCTGAATCCGCTTCTCCGCCGGCGCATAGATCCGTTTGGAACGCAACCATCCGGTAGAGCGCAGCAGCAGCCTGTTCAGCTTCTGCGGCAATTCATAGGGGTGAATAAAATAGACGCGATCGACCGCAGCAGGCGGGATCCCGTCGGCTCCTGGTCCGAACTGGGTGCTGGAGAGGTAGATGCGCTCGATCGGGGGCTTCGCTGGAAGTCCGGAGGACCACAGGGCGGCCATATCCGAAGCACCAAGCCAAGAGACGACGACCCCGGCCCCGCTGTCCTCGATCAGGGATTGCCAGAACGCCGTGGTTCCCTCCGCCCCGTCCTGCAGACGAGCGTCCCGGACTTGCAGGCCCCTTTTCTGCAGTACATCACGCAGCGCAGCGGCGGCGGTTTGCCCCTTGGCATCCCCCTCGCGGTAGACCTGGACGATCACCTGCCCCAGGAGTTGCTGCTCTGCAAGGTGCCGCGCGATCGCCTCGCCCTCCAACACCATTCCACGGGACAAGTAAACCGTATAGAAATCGTCGTCGTCGATGACCGGAAGATCGGTGATGGGGAACAGGCAAGGGACTTCGAAACCTTCACAGAACTCGTGCATGGGCTGCCAACCCCCAGGGGCGAGCCCGCTGACGACGGCGAATACGGGTTGCTCCGCGTACTGCGCCGCCAACTGCTCGGGCCAGGACTCACGGGGCCCGTTCAATTCCCAGACATGGAGCACCCACTTCCGGTAGGGCCCGAAGACCCACGCCTTGTGCCAGGGGGCGTGCGCGGCGCGCTGATCCTCGTTGCGGGTGGGGACGTTCTTCTGCGCAACGAAGGTCTGCATGGTGTCGAGAAATGCCTTGCGCGCCGCGGGCTCTACCGCATCTGCGACGATGGTGGCGAAATGGACCTCGGTCTCGGTTACCCCAGGCGCCGGCGCGATCGACAAGGATCTCAGATAGGCGATAACGCTATCCAACTCGGTGTCGGACAAGGGGTAATTCGGCATGAAGGGATTGAACGCTTGACCATCCGGGCCGATGCCGTCGCGGATCGCGCGCTTCAGGGTCTCGTCCGTATAGGCCGCGCGCTGCGTCGGGGGCAAGGGCGGCTTGAGGGTCGGCAGCCGCAACGGCGCGTAGAGGATGTCCCCGGTCACCGCGGGCACCACCTCCTGGCCCTCGCTCGCCCCCATGCCGCTCCTCCGGTGGCAGGCCCCGCAGATCACCTGCTCCCCGGTGAGCCGGATGTCCCCCTGCACCCGGGCGGTCATCAACTCGCCGGAAGGCAGAATCCCCTCCTGGTACATACGCCGACCGAGCTCGACCTGTTCCGGTGTGTGCCGCGCTTCGACTGCCGTCGCCGGATCGGCAGCGACGCTGGCCGCAGGAACCAGCAGGAAACCGAGGCTGAAAAAGAGCAGGAAGCCGAGGAACGGGCGAAGAGATATCATGGATTGCAAACTCCTCAGCGGCCCAGCATCGCGTGGTACTCCTTGACGATGTCGGCGGCACTCGCCAGTCCGTCGATCCGCACCCAGGGGTCTCCCTGCCCCTTTCTCATCAGGGTGGTCGGCTCGTGGTTCATCTTGTTGCCACGATAGACGTCGAATCCCTTCTGCACCGCGATGCTGTTGGCAAGGCTTCCGGTGAGAAACTCCCACTGGTCTCCCGCGTCGAACAGCTCCGCGTACTCGCGCAGGCGCGCGGGGGTGTCGTGTTCCGGGTCGATGGAAACAGAGATCATACGCACCTGGTCGCGCTCCGCGCCGAGCTCCGACTGCACCTGTTGAAAGGTCGCGCTCATGACCGGGCAGATGGTCGTGCAGGTGGTAAAGATGAAGTTGACCATTACCGGCTTGCCGGCGTCCAGTTGGGCCAGCAACGACGTCTGGTTCCCCTGCATATCCACCAGCGGGACGTCGTGCAGCGCATAATCGTGCTCCGAGCGACGGTAGCCGGTCTGCTGCATCATTGCCCGGTGATGGGCGTGCGGATCGTCAGCAGCGCCCGCGTCGTGCCCGGCATGCTCGTCCGCAGAATGATCGTGCTCCATAGCCTGCTCCGGAGCGGCGTGCCCGGAATGATCGTGCTCCATGGCCTGTTCCGACGCTGCGTGGCCGGAATGCTCATCGGCTTCCGCGGCGAGGGCCGCAGCACCTGAAACCGTCAGCGCCAAGGCGGCGGACAGCACCATCGCCCGGCTGCCGGGAATTCGCGGAAGAGGATATTTCCAGTTCATAGTCGCTACTGCTCCTGGTTCTATGGATCACACCGAAAGGCCGATCGCGGCGGCCCGGTTGTCGAGAGACGGAAAGCGTTGCGGGAAAAGTCGATCGCTATCACCGTTTGCCAGTCCGAGCCTGATTCGAGCCCGCGCTTCAAGCCATGCCGCGTACGTCTGATCCGCACCATACGCTGCGCAGGCGAGAGGATACCACCGAACCGGCATTCAGGGCATGCACGCCTGCAGCGTAGCCAGGTCGATGGGTGTGCCCACGGGCGCTGCGGCGGCGCCCAGAAAGACCGGCGTGGTGCCGGGCGCGAAGCACACGTTCGCCCCCTGCGGATCGAAATCGATGCCGTCCCAGCCCGTACCCTGCACCCGCAGATCGAGCATCACCACGTTCGGGTCGCTCACGACGTCCAGCAGGTCGTGGGGCTCCAGCATTACCCCGGTCACGCAGCCCGGGCACCAGGGCTGATCCGCGCTGATGGTGCCCGCGGTGCCCACCCAGGGGCCGCTGCCGCCGGCGAGAAAGCGCATCCGCCACTGCCCGGTGACGCAGTCCTCCCAGAGATATACCCCCTGATCCACCGCCGGGTCCCACAGCGGCTCGCCGCAGCTCGGGATCGGCGGCGCGCACGCCTGCAGGGTACCCAGGTCGAACGGGCTGGCCACCGGCAGAGCACCCTGTCCCAGGTATACCGGCGTAGTGCCGGGCGCGAAACACACGTTCGCCCCCTGCGGATCGAAATCGATGCCGTCCCAACCCGTACCCTGCACCTGCAGGTCGAACAGCACGACGCTCGGGTCACTGACGAAGTCCAGCAGGTCGTGGGGCTCCAGCGACACCCCGGTCACACAACCCGGACACCAGGGCTGGTCGGCGCTGATGGTGCCCAGGGTGGGCAGCCAGGGGCCACTGCCGCCGGCGAGAAACCGCATCCGCCACTGACCGGTCAGGCAATCCTCCCAGAGGAACACCCCCTGGTCCAGCGCCGAGTCCCACGGCGGCTCGCCGCAACTGGGCGGCAGCGGGCCGATCAGCGCTTCGTAGGCCCCGACCAGGTCCAATAGCCCGGCGCCGTAGTCGTTGTCCGGCCCCGCCGGACCGAGATCCAGCGCCCCGGCCTCGAGCGCCGCCTCCAGCGCGGCGAGAGACGCCCCCGGTGCGGCCTGCATCAGCAGCGCCATCGCACCCGCCACGTGGGGCGACGCGAAGGAGGTGCCACCGGGAAAGGTGTACGAGGTCGGGTTCGCCCCCGAGTTCGTCAGGTCGGCCGTCAGGACCCCGGTGCCGGGCGCCGCGACCCGCGGATAGGTGCCGGCGCTGCACGCCGACGGGCCCCTGCTGCTATAGGTCTCCACCGTCAGCGACTGGTCCACCGCACCGACCGCGAAGCTCTGCGGGTCATTGTTCGGGCTGACGCTGGTCGAGGCGCTGGGGCCGTAGTTGCCGGCGGAAAAGATCACGCCGATGCCCACCGCCTTGAGCGCGGCGATGTCGGCGGAAAACTCGGGATCGCAGAGATTCGTCGTGCCCTGCAGAGACCAGGAATTGTTTACGACATCGGGAGCATCGTCCGGG
>JAHEIA010000181.1 GCA_024639625.1 Chromatiales bacterium | reverse complement strand
TATGCTGGAGCGCCTTTCAATTCCCGGTGACATCGTTAGGCAAGTGACGATCCGCTCCCGTCGGCATTTCCCAAATCCTGACCCGCCGCAGAGTGGGGAGACGGCACACTTCGATCCCCCGAGTTCCGGTTACGGAACGGTCCTCGTCAAGCGGCCGCTGTTACCACTGTTTCAGGACGACGCTGGTTGCACTCCGCGAACGGCTATCGAATCTTCCGCGTCGCCGATAACGCCGAAGATCAAGCGCCTGCCGGCGGTGTGAGCCAGGAAAGCCACCCTGGTGCCGCACAAGAGGTAATAGGCGATCGCAATAGATTCCTCGCCGATCCTGTCAATGGCGATCTCGTGCCAGTTCAGAATGCGAACAGGATAGGCCTTGGCCTGACCACCGCGCACCAGCCCGAGCACCCGGTCCTCACCATCGAGGAATCGGGCGCTCCGCGCCGATACGAACTTGGGCCGGTCGATCGCGGGTATGCCCTGTTGGCGGCTGTCGGTTCAAGACCGCTCGGAGAATGCGCGAAGTCCTACCGGCAACAAGTAACGGAGGGGGTGAGGGAGACTCACTTGGCGCTCTGTTTGAGCACCGTATCGCAGGGATTGCTGAAGGCAGTCAGCCGGTTGGCCAGCCCAGTGTAAAGCACGCTCAGGCCACCGGTGGCCCAAGCGGCCGCCCCATGGATTAGAATCCCCTTCGGATCCACGACAGCCTGGGGCTGCCAAAGCGTGCCAGTGAAGTAGATGAGTTTATCGGCAATACCCACAACGTCGAACCCGAGCCCCTTTCGCTGGGCCGTTTTGAAATGAAACTCGATCTCGCCCGTAGACAGATTGACGGCCCCGCCGCCGAGCACGTTGAGCGTATCCGTCCGCAGCGCCACGCCCTGAGCGCTGGTCGCGAAGCCATTGGCCGCGTCCAATCGAACTACCGCGCACTCAACGCTGGTGTAGGGTTCGTCCGGCGCCGTCGAGCCGATCGTATTCAACAGGGCAACCAGCATGTCACCCAAAGGCAGCAGCGTACCCAGCTTCTTGTTGATCCGCCCCTCTCCTACGACCATCTCCAGGTGCCCGTCCGCCGAGGCTAGGAGCTCGTGCGGCGATCTGCCGACCCCGCTCAGATGCAGGTCTATCGCCAAAGGCGCCTCGTCCGCCTCGTCAGCGGCCCGCACCGTTTCGAGCAGCGAGCTCAGGTTCAACTTTCCTTTGTGCTTCAATGTGAGCCGCCACCGGGTCTCCTCCGGCTTGAGCTCGACGTCACCGAGCAAGCGTTCCTCTCCGGCCATCATATTCAGACGAAGGTGACCGGCGTCCAGCGACGCGTCCAGCCTCAGCTCATTCAGGCCAAGATCCCCAAGCCTCAGGTGGCTCGCTTTCAACCGCAGTACCCCATCCAGACCGTGCAGCAGATCCAGGGGAAGCTCGTTCTCCAGGGCCGTCAGCGCGTCTGCCGGGGAGGCACCCTGGGCGGGAAGATAAGGGCTCGCGTCGAGCAGGCGCGATTCAAGTGTCGCCTCGACGCGCATCTTGGACCCGGAGATGACGCGCACCTCACCTTGGATGTCGCTGCCACCACTGCTCAGCTGGATCTGTTTCAGATCCAGGCTACCTGTGCCGGCCTCGAGTCGCCCCGTGAACTCGAAGGGCTGGCTCTCGGGCAGTTCAATCTCGAAAAACGGGCCCAGCAAGACAAGACTGGGCGCGGAGACCGTGACGGCGAAACGGCTTCCCGCCAGCCCATCCAAGGTCGCGAGGTTGCCGTCGAGGTGGGCCCGCAACTCATGCTGGCGGAGCCTCAGGTCCACGGCTACGCCGCTACCCGCCAGCAGGTCGGAGAGCTGCCCCAGGGTCCCCTGGATGTCGAAGCTGTTCTCGCGGAACGTGAGCCCGGTCCGCAGCGCGAGCGGGGCGCCTGGCGCCACGCTGACGCGCGGTCTATCGAGGACGACGTGGGTCGCCGGCTGGCCGGGCAAGGTCACACGGGCCGAGCCGACATCCAGGGTACCGCGGATGTTCGCCATCAGGGCTCCGAGCGTGGTACCCCCGCTCTCCAGTCGGGCGGATACCTCCCGCAACGAGCCCTGCAGCCTGTCCGGCGGCAACCGGCCCTGCACTGCCTGTGGGAGGTCGATCCGGCGGCTGCGCAGCTCGGCGTCCAGCACCGAGGGCTCACTCCGCGTGTCGAGGGTCACCTGTCCGGTGACCCGCAGGCCGGGGAGCGAGACATCCAATCCATCGACCTGGAGGTTGCCATCGTCGAGCCGTACGCGGGCGTGAAATCCGTCCAGCCGCAATCGTTCGGATACCACCGCTTGCGCCTTCAAGTTCACATCGAGGTCTAGCGCACCGAGCAAGTCCCGCGGCAGCGACAGATCACGCCAACCCGCGCGCCCGTCAACGGCTTGCTCTACGCCGGGAAAATCGCTCAGGTTGACCCGGCTTGCACTCAACGTGCCCGTGATGCGCGGCCGCGGCCCGCTCAAGACCAACCCCAGCTCCCCCTTTAACTCGGTCTCACCGAGCCTTGCCGACAGATCCATCTGTCTCCCCGCCTTCGCGGACGGTTGGTCGGCCTGCTGGAAACTGAGCGAAAGCGAGGCGGGGCTCTTCCTCCAGGATCCCTCTAGTGACAGGGCGCGGGGACCGTCCTCGGCGAAGCTTGCGTCCCCCTGGCTCAGGGTGATTCGTTCGATCCAGCCCGGCACATCGACGGTGCCTTGGATACCCTGGAAATGATATTCCTCTGCGCTGGCCGTCATCTCGGACTGGATGTGAAACGAACCTGCCGGCAGGTCCCCCAGGCCCAGCACGTCCTGCAACTGCTGGAGGCTTTGGCCTTGCGCCTCGAGTTCCGCTTTCATCCCCGACAGGACAAAGGGCGCCACGGCCCGCCCCGACGCATCGAGCGTCGCTTCTCCGGTCTGCAGCCGGATCGTGAACGGCCAGCCCTCTCCGACGAACGGGCCCGAGCTCGCGGAGACCGTAACTGCAGCCCCGCGGAGTCGGACCTCCGCCTGCAAGCCGAGCGTCTCCCCGCCTAAGCCCTGGAGTTCGAGTTCACTGATCTCCAGTGCGTGCTGCGTGCCGCTTGCGGGCCGGTAGCGCAGTGAGGAGCCGCGAACCTGGAGCGAATCGATTTGAAAGCCCATGCCGCCGTGCGCCCCCACTGCGAAGGTCCAGTTGGCCTGACCCTCGGGCCCGGTTTCGAGGTCTACCTCTGCGCCCAACAGCGTCATACGTCGAATCTCGACGCGCCCGCGCAGCAGCGCCCAGACGTCGACCTTCGCCGCTATGCGCTCGGCGCGCGCGAAATACCCGCCTTGGGCCCAGGTCGGGTTTGCTATCCAGACGCCGTCCAGGCCGATCTGGGGCGGCATCGACCAGACCATCGTCACGCGGTCCTCCACCTTGATCTGCCGCCCGAGCGCCCGGCTGGCGGCGGCCTCCAACAGGCCCTTGTGGCTGTTCAGGTAGACGGCGAAGTACGCAACGCCGGCGAAAAGCACGAGCACCAGCAGCAGCCCGACGCTGCCAATGATCTTCGCCAGCTTCATAGGCGCCCCGGCCTCAGTCGCCGGTCCGGGAGATGGTCGGAAAGGATGCGTCCGGGGCCCAATTCAACCTGCCGAAGCTTCTGTTTCTACGTTGCCCGCCTTACGGGCGGCCAACGCCACGAACACATAGGACCAGCCGTTGAGAATCAGTTCGATGGCCACGAACAGCCCGATCACCCAAAGGCCGGATACCGGCCACTCGGCGATAATCATGCCGCCCAGGGCGATAGAAACGATGCCCGACAGCAACGGCCAGAACCATCCGTCCGCCGGTCGCAGCTGGAAGGCCATGACGCCCCGCATGATCCCCACTGCGATGAGGATCCACGCGAGCACCAGAGTGAAGGTAGCGGATGCCAGGACCGGATCGACGACGATCAGGATGCCTGCAGCCACGTAGAGCAGGGCGATCAATACGTGCCACAGGGTGCTCTTCCACCCCTTGCACTTGAAAGCATCGATCAGCTGCGCAACGCCCCCCGCAATGAGCAGAACGCCGAAGAACAAGACGCTCGCCAGAGTCAATCCGAACGTCATGCCCAGGCCGATGGTGCCCAGCAGGATAGAAAGTACGCCGAAGGCCAGAAGCCAGCCCCAGTTGTTCTTGAGCTCGCCGAACAGCGCGCGCTGTGCGGCAGAAAGGGTGATTTTCGCATTCGTCGGCATATCTCTTCGCCTCCTTCTCGTCAGTGTAGTGGTACGCGGCGAATTCTGAGGGCTTTCCGCGCCGGCCGCCATCCTTAACATCGGGGTCAGGTCTCACATTCCATCAATGTCCGGTCTGGCATGCGGAATCCTGTCTCGGGCGGCAGCAACTTCGGCATTGCCCCACCAAAACTCGTTTGCCGCCAGATGACGACGGGCCTTTTTACAAGGTGTCCCGGTGCGAGCTGCGGCTCGGAGCCATCGCTCCGGGTACGTCTTGCCTGACCGCAGCGTCGCTGCCCGGCGGCTCTTCGTCGCTTCTTCTGGGCACAGGGATATCCGGTGCCGACGACGCGGTCGGCAATGGACCCGGAAGGATGGGGATGGGGCTGCGCCTGGGCTGAAGGAGCGGAAAACGGCGCGCCGGACCGAACCGAAGCGCCCTTGACTAGAGCTTCATCAAGCCTAGCACTCCGGTGACGATCAGGTAGATGGCGACGACATAGTTGAGAAGCTTTGGCTTGAGCAATATCAGGACGCCAGCGGCAAGGGCGATAATCGGGTGAAAGTACGCTTGCATAGGGGATCTCCAATTGGCCAAGCGGCTGCAGGCAATCCCCCAACCGATGGCTACTGATTGTGTATTCATCTTCCATCGTGAAAGGCGATCCTAACCCGCGGATCAAAGAAAGTAACTGCTTCTGCGAACCAGCGAACGTGATAACAGCCGGCCTTTACCCAGCCGCTACCGAAGCCGGCGGCGTCGCAAGGGCCTGCACAAACCCTGCTTCCTACAGATGCAGTTTGACCTCCTGCTCTGCACGCATGGCTCGGATAGCCGACTCCAGATCAATCTGCCGAGGGTTCTCGGACGCTTGTTCGCGTAGGCGCTCCACCAGTTCGGACTGCTCCACTGTGTAGCCGTTGCCGTCCGGCGATTGGATGTAGGCTGCCCAAGGGACAAATTTGTTTAGTGGAAACAGTTGTCCCTCTTTCGGCGATACGTCGATATTGAGCCCGGCAATGAAGAGCAAGTGATGACCGCGGTATTCATCGCTCTTTACGATGGTGCGGAAGGCCCGGTCGAACTCCACCTGGACGTTGATCTGCGCAGCAACCAGGGCGGGCCAGCGGGCGGTCACGACGTGGGGCATGGCATGAAACAAATTCGCCTCTAGATGTTGCTGGGTTTCCACATCAGCCGGCATTGCGCGCTTGAAGGCGAACAGGTCCGGAGTCAAGTAGTCACCAATGGGGGCGCCTCGCCCCCCATTCCATGCGGTTTCCGGCACGGTGCCGATGAACTCCGGGGCTGCTTCGAACGCCTTCGACGTGCTCAGCGTATTCAACGCCTTCCATCCACCCTCGTCGCTGCACTGCGCGAGCCGCTCCAAGCGCAGAAAGAGCCCCTCCTCGCGATCGTTCCTCAGCAACTGATTGTCGATCACCAACAGATGGCGACCGCCCGCGCGGCGCAGCAGTATGTTCCGCTGCGCGAAGCTGTACTCGTCCTGGTACCAGTGCAGCACGCTGCAGATCTTTCCACAATTGGAGCTGATGTCGCGATGCTCGGTCTGCTCTCGCCGATACTCGCCAAAACGGGCGGTATCCGGATCATAGCCCACATGGCTGGCAAGGATGATCACCAGATCCTTCCCATGATGCGCGTGGGGACCATGGCGATCCGTGGCAACGATGCCCCCCACCAAACCGTGATCGAAGGGGAAGGTGCCGAAGTGCTTGGCGATAAGGATGATCGGATAACCCTGGCTCTCGTCCGAGCAGAAGGCCCGCGACGGCATGATTTTGCCCGGCTGGAAACCGAGTGACAGGCACAGATTGTACAATCGCGGCACGAATTGGCTGTAGCGCATGGCTACCCCTTCGATAAGGAAGCCGCTAAGGATCTCCGCTACATTCGCCTGCATGGTATACATGACGCTCTCCCAGAACATCGAGGAACGACGACCATCGCGCCTCTCCCGGTGCGAGAAGAAAACGCGAGGCGCCTCCGCCCCCGAGCTTGCACCCGAACCTGACAAGCAGACGCCTGCCTGCACCGACGCCTCTGTTCGAGCGACCCGCTAGGTTTGTGCGATGGTCGTATTCTTGCGCAGGGCACCCTAGATGTCACTGAATGCGGCTTCGCTTGGCAGCCAGCGCCTCGACCGCGTCCCACTCGGGGAACCGGGACGCTCAATGGGTGGGCAATCCTAGACGAGCCACCCACAGGCTGCTTGCCTCCCGGGTCGTGTCGAGTACGAGTGCAGGATAAAGCCCGGCCAGCAGAGTCAACGCAGCGAATACCGCCGCCACCAGCAGCTCTCGCCGCCGCAGGTCAAGCGCCTCCGCGATCACGCTGTTGCTCACCGGCCCGTAGAAGGTGCAGCGGTAACTGTGCAACACGTACGCCG
>JAHEIA010000180.1 GCA_024639625.1 Chromatiales bacterium | reverse complement strand
TCGCCGTCGTCCCGCGGCGAGATGCTGGGATCGACGTTGAGTCCCACGCCCAGTTCTTCGGCCAGGGCGAACATGGACTCCAGTTCGTGTTCATTCCAGCCTGTCAGCGGAGTGTTCAAGCGGTAGCGCAGTCCGACCTGCGACATCTGCCGCAGGTTGTCGCGCAGGCGCTGGAAGCTGCCCGCAACCCCGGTCATGCGGTCATGGGTTGCCGGAGTTGCACCGTGCAGGCTGATGTCGATACAGAATGGGTCGATCTCGTCCTGGATGCGTTCGACTATTTCGCGGCGCAGAGCGTGACCGTTGGATTTTATGCGGACTACGAATCCCAGGTCCCGGGCCTTGCCACCCAAGCGAAAGAAGGCGGGATGGGCAAGTGGCTCGCCGCCGCTGAGCACCAGGTTGAGGACCCCCATCTCCTGCAGGTCCTCGAAAAACCGAAAGTACTGGTCCACGCTCAGAGGGATCCCGCGCAGATCCCGGTCGTTGTAGCAAAAGCTGCAATCCAGATTGCAGCGGTAGGTGAGTTCGACCAATGCGGTGAACAGGATGTTCTTCGACCAGACCTTGTAGCCGATCTCCTGGATGCCCATCAGGTCGCTACCGATTCGGCAGGCTGTTGCTCGATGATCCCGGCGTCCAGCAATTCCTGCAGGTGCGCCAGGGTATCCTCGCGCAAGGTTTTCTCGCCGACCTCATAGGCATCTGCCAGCTTTCTCAGCATGTCGTCAACCGCGAGCCCCTTCGCCGCTATATCCAGAATGCAGGCGGATACCTCGTTCAAGACGATCACTTGATTCGACTTCTGGCGCACGACGACCGCCTCGTCTTCGATCAGGCGGTAACGCACGTCGGCACGCACGGCGAACCTAGAATTCGCGGAGATCATGCGGTTTCCCCTGCGTTGGGCATGGTTGATCGAATCAGCGGCCAGACCTTCTCGTCGGGCGTGAAGCTGAGTGTATTGGTCGGGATAAATCGGGTCAATCGATAGAGGCTATCCATAAGGAGCGCAAGTCGGTATCGATCGGCATTCAGGAACGGGGAACAGGCCAGTAACAGTGCTACCGCGTCGGGAGCGCTCATCGGTTCCAAGTGTGTCGCTTGCGCCTTGCGTAGGGCATAGATCCCGCCAAGGGCATAGCTGCTACCCCGGCACCAAGAGCGCCCGAGATCACCCGCGAAGGGCACTTTCTCAACAACTGCCTTGTCGTTGCTCCAACTCAATGCGTTCATATCGTCACTTAGCACCGGATATCCCCCGTCGAGGGCGAGACGGGACAGGGTCGATTTGCCGTCACCGGAGCGCCCAGGAAAGAGCAACCCTGTGTTTCCCACGGCGACACACGCGCTATGGACCAGCATCCCCCCCGTTTCGAGGAGCCGGTATGCGACCAGTGCTCGAAAGAAGTTTTCGAACAGGTTGCAGGGGAATTCTTTACCGCCCGGATCCGAGGTCCATAGGTGGCCGCTCAAGGAAGGTGTCAGATCGATGCGTCCCGCAAAACGGTTGCCTACGATCCGGACGAAACCGGGATAGTGGTCGAGATCGAAATCCAGGACCCATGGCCTTTGGAGCGTCTCGCGAAAGAAACCGCGATGCGACCGGTAGACGAGGATTTCGCTGGCAGCGCCTCGAATCTCCTCCGGATTTTGGCAGGCCTCGGCGAAATGTGCCCGGAGTTTGCTCGCCTGCGTTTGGTTCAACCCACTGACCAGATACGGGCCTCCGGCGAAATCGATTGCTACCGAGTCCCCTCCCCAGGGTTCGTGGCTGCCGGGTAACACGGAACCACCCGGATTGCTTAGAAAACGCGCGCCAATCTCCATCGTTATCTTATCTGCGGTCCAGCCCTACCCAGGAACGGCCTGGAGGTTCGAAATTGGCGGTAGGGTTACCGAGCACCTAGAGCAACGCGACGCGGCGGTGCCGCCACCGCGATCAGCGCTGCGTCTTCCATGCGTCGAGGGTTTTCACGACCCGAAAAGCATGCCGCATACCCCAGAAATACAGACTGAAAAGGGCGAGAAACCCAGCGAAGACGAGCCAGTCGGGCGCGCCGGCAGTCTGCGCTGTGACCCCTGCTCCGGCAGCGGCAACGGAAAGCGCAAGGATCATCGCTACAGCTGTTGGTACATTGAAACCGGCCGCCAGCAGCACATGGTGAAAGTGCTCGCGGTCCGCAAGGAACGGAGAACGACGCTTGAGGATGCGGCGAAGCATGATACTGACGGTATCGAGTAACGGGATCGCGAAGATCCAAAGCGCCGTGACCGGACTAATGGCGGCGTTCGGGTTCTGTGAGAGCGCCACCAGAAACCAGGCCACAATGTAGCCAAGAAACATGCTTCCAGCGTCCCCCATGAATACCCGCGCCTGGCTGCTGCGGGGAAAACGAAAGTTGAACAGCAGAAAGGCCGCGACTACGGAGATCGGCAACAGCAGGAGAGGAACGGTTGTGCTGAGACCTCCGAGGTCCGCCATGAGGGAGAGGAACCCCAGGGTGCAGATCACCAGACACCCGGCGAGGCCATCGATGCCGTCTGCCATGTTCAGCGCATTGATGACTCCGACCACGGCGAACACCGTGAAAGGTATGGACCAGACGCCGAGTTCGATCGACTCGCCGCCGAATATGGCACCTAGATCCGAGATTACGATTCCGCCCCAGAGCGCCATGATCAGGGCCGCGGCGATCTGGGCGACGAACTTGGTCCCTGCAGGCAATTCATGAAAGTCATCCAGAATACCGACGATCACGAGCAACCCGCTACCGACGAATAGGGGACGATACTGGGAAAGCGGGGCATCCAATAGAAGTACCGCGAACAGGAAGCCGCAGAACATCGCAATGCCTCCGGTGAGGGGGATCTCCCCCTCGTGGGCCTTGTGACCCCGCGGATGATCGACCAGGCCGATTCTCATCGCCAGCGGTTGCAGAATGCCGATCAACGCGCCGGTGATGAGAAATCCGGCGACGCTGGCTAGCAGGTTTTGCATTTCTGCCAATTCGATCAAGGTGGCGGAACGATCGTTTTTTGTTGATCCAGGCGTAGGTTCTTGTTGGATAGAGGAGTATAGCAGAAAGGATCTTTTTCCAATTTTGAAGATTTGTTGTTTTTTGCGCCAAAAGAAACGCGACAGCGTCTCCTGTGGGACGGGCATCGGGGGGCGGTGCCCTATCACGCCACCACGCTGTTCCTCGGTCGCTCGTCATTACCCGGCGGGGTGGATGCCGCGTCGTTGTCCAGCGGCTTGTGTACGCCCGGGATCACCCGGTCTTTTGGCCCCGATACTCTTGTGGCGTCACACCGATCCAGCGCTTGAAGGCCCGCGCGAAATTCCCCGGCTCCGAGAAACCGAGTAAATAGCCGATCTCACCGATGCTGCGGTGCGAGGTGTCGAGATATTGCGTCGCAAGATCCTGGCGCACGCTGTCGAGCACCCCCTTGTAGCTAGTTTCTTCCTCTTGCAGTCGGCGTTGCAGGTTGCGCAGGCTCATGTGCAGACTAGAAGCTACCTTTTCTTGGGACGGCGGGCCGGAAGGGAGTTGTTCGATGATCTCGGAGCGTACCCGCATGATGATGTTGTCGCGATCGAAACGGGCCAGGTAGTCGATGACCGTCTGGTCATTGATACGAGTGAGTTCGGGATTGGAGTATGGCAGAGGGCGATCGAGCAACGCCTTGTCGAAGAAGAGGGCGGTTCGTTCGGCACCGAACTCCACCGGGGCGCCGAAGAAGCGATAGAATTCTTTGGCGCAACCGAGCGGTTCGGGCCGTGTCAGCAGCACGCGTTGCGGCACGATGTCCGCGCCCGCGGTGACCCGGCACATCTGGAGAAACCCCGCCGGTTCCGAATCGACCGATGCGGGGACCTCGGCTCCCTCACGCACGGCAGAGGCGATAATGACGGTATCGCCTGCATCCTCGATGTGGACCCCGATCGCTGTGCTGACGATCCGGGCGTAGCGCACGACACGCTCGAAGGCGTCGCGCAATGTGTGGCTTGCTAGCCAGGAGAAGCCCAGCCCATGCAGGGCCGAAGGCTGCAGGCCTTGGGCCATCTTCAGGCCGAAACACTCGTCGCCGGTGGCCGCCACCGCCAAACGCCAGAACTCCTGCATTGACGCCTCCGGGTAGCGGGCATCGGGGGCGGTCAGGTGTCTGGGGTCCAGGCCGGACTCTTCCAACAGAGCCTTTCCGTCGATCCCGTATTGCTCCAGCGTCGCGCACATCAAGGCGGCGATTCGCGCGAGGGTCGAGTGTTCGGCATCGAAAGTCGTCATGTCGGTCGTCGCAAAGGGACAAAGAATTGGCGCGCCATGATTAGCCGCCATTTGTTATCAACAGGAGAATAGCACCTGTGGCCCGGTAATGGTGCACCCCCCTGCGTTCCCGGTGTCGGGAAGCGGGTTGCCGCTAGCCTCACTACGGCCGGATCAAGCGCTGGTCCGGCTTTATCAATCGATGCGCATTTGCCGCATTCATCGGCGCAGCGCACTCAACAGGCCAACAAACGGGCATGGTACAGCAGCGGTGCGATGACTAGGCAACAACCAGATGTGGTGAATCTTGGGGTAGATCCCGTGTACCGGATGCTGCGAGGAGACCCGCCGTTCCATGGGTCGGGACTCGGTCCGGTGGGTACCGCTCATCAGGACGTGCAGGAAATCCGCAGCGTTGGCACCTGGGCTTTTCAGTTTCACACCTACCTCGGGATGATCGAGACTGCGCACGGGCCGGAGGTTCGGGACGAAGTGCGGAAGGTGATCTTGCTGTCCTTGAACCAGAACGGCACCACCGGTGATCAGATGGAACGCTTTCTGAAGATAACGCGAGAGGCGGTCGAGAGCCACAATAGGGACCAATCCAGGGTTGCTGGAAACATCGGCGTTTCCGTCGAAGGCTATTTGGCGATAATGTTGCTGCTGAAGGTCAACGATTCCCCCTATTTCATCGGCCGGCAGGGTGCGGCGGAGGCCAACGATGACCCGGGTCTTCACTTTGATCTCCTGCAAGACCTCAGCCGGAGTTTCGCTCGTGGGGCCGATCGGGTGCGGAAGTTTTATCGCCAGCGGCTGGATCGCGACGCCACCCTGGATCCAGCTTGCCGCTGGGCTAGGTGCCTGAAGCAAAGAGTTTCCGGCTGGACTCACTGACCAGCTACGCATCTTGTTACGGTATCCGGGTGGACACACCTGCGACCCCGCGTGGGCTTTGCCGAGAGAGAGGCTTTGATGCTGGCGGATTTTTGGCACGAACGATGGCAGCAGAATCAGATCGGGTTTCACCAACGGGAGATCAACAGCCATCTTGAGACCTATTGGCAGCGTCTGAAGCTGCCGAGCGACGCCTGCGTATTCGTTCCCTTGTGCGGCAAAACCCGCGATCTGCTGTGGCTGAGAGCGCAGGGACATCCGGTGCTGGGCGTCGAGATCAGCCCCATTGCCGTTCGCGATTTCTTCGCGGAGAATCAGCTTCGACCCCAGGTGCGTTCCATGGTGCGTCATCAGCGCTGGGGGGCAGACCAACTCGCGATTCTGTGTGGCGATTTCTTTTCGCTTAACGCGGACGACGTCGCCATATGTCATGGTGTGTACGATCGGGCCTCTTTGATTGCCATGCCGCCGGGCCTGCGGGAGCGCTACGTCCGTCATCTGGTCTCCATCGTTCCGTCTACCGCCAGGCTACTGTTGGTCACCATGGAGTACCCACAATCGCAGATGCCAGGCCCTCCGTTTGCGGTCCATGAGTCCGAGGTGCGTGCGTTATATGAACCCGGTTTTGCAGTCCACCTATTGTTTACAAAGGACGTGCTGAGTGAGAACCCGGGCTTCCGCGAGAAAGGGTTGCGCAGCCTGGTGGAGAAGGTCTATCTGTTGACCCCCGTGCTTCGGTAATTGCGGAGCACGCGGCGGGCCAGTTGCGCTACCGGCAGGAAGCCGGGCTGTGTCCGCTACAGCAGTTTGTGTCTCAGCAGGATCGCGCCGATCAACAAAGCCAGAGAAGCGGCCCAGATCATCAAATAGGTCGCGGTCGATTGCCGCGCATTGCGTTTTTCCAGCCAAGTGCGCGGCCTTACGCCGCGAGCCAGGAGCACGATCTTGGCAGCGAGGTTGACGCAAACCACGTTGACCGCGAGGAGTAAGGCCGCGCCTTGAGCGAGCGACCACTCGCCTGCGCCCACCATGAGTCCGGCAGTCGCCGTTGGCGGCAACAGGGCCACGGCCACCATGACTCCCACCAGCACACTGGAGACCCCTGTGGTAAGGGATAGTACGGCAGCCGCGCCTGAGGCGAGAGCGAGGGCCACCGAGCTCAGGCCCACGTCGGTGCGGGCGAGCAGTTCCCGGCTTTCCAGCCCGATAGGCCACAGGAAGCCGATTGTCACTGATAACGCAAAGGCGAGTGCCAGGCCCGCAAGATTTGTCTTCAAGGCGCGCCAGATCAATGGACCGTCACCCAAGGCCGCCCCCAGTGCGAATGCGATGTTGGGCCCCAGCAGCGGCGCGATGACCATCGCACCGATGACCACAGCAACATTGTCTTCGATTAGCCCGACCGCGGCGACCACTGTCGAGAAGAATACCAGCAGCAGGAAATTCGAATCTAAACGGGCGTT
>JAHEIA010000179.1 GCA_024639625.1 Chromatiales bacterium | reverse complement strand
GGCTGGCCGATGCGTCCATCGATAGCCCTGGATTGGCGAGGCTTATGAATGAAGCCGGGTTCATTTTTAGCCATGAACCCTGCAATTCGGTTCCGGTTTGGTGTTGCTCCGAGTGGCCTTAAGGTGAACGAGGAAGATTCGGGTAGAAGTGCCGGGAACGCGGATCGATGGGATCAGACTCCAATGGCCGTAACTGTTTCAGCCGTAGCCTGCCGCCGTATCGGCTCGGCTCGGGAAGATCCTGCAGCGAAACCGCGGCACCATCCGCCGCACCACGATGGCCCACTGGATTATCCGGCGGGATGAGGTATTCCAACCGCTGATCAACCTGCTGCGCGAGCACCGCCGGGTGCAGTTCCTGCTTTCCAGCAGTTATCCCCGGCAGCGGCTGTTCTTCCTGGTCGCTGAGCGCTTGCGACCCACGGGGCTGCGTCCAACCGCACCGCCTGGCATGCGTCGCACCAGGCGCAGGGTCCGGCGTGTCTGCGTCATACCAAAACGGCCTTCACGCGGGCTTCAACGCGCAAAAATACTCGCATGAACCGATAACGGCTGTTCAAACCCAGACGCTGTACTCAACGCAAGTACCCAATCCGGTCAGGACCACAAAACCCGCGGTGAATCGGTATGCTCATGCATTGAGGTTAGATCTCAAAGCATTCGGTCAAATTTGCATCCAGATCCGAGAGGCGTACCCATGATTCGAATGTCTTGATGGTCGCTCCGCGCCTTCTTTGGGGCCATGTCGCGGCTATAAAAAAAGACTTGTAGCTGCCTCGGCAGAGATATCGGCGCCTCGACCGCCCCGGCCAAGACGTCGTTCGAGTGGCAGCGTTCGGAAAACATTTCCCGCAGCTAGGCTCGGTAGTAGCGAGCACACTCGTATGGACTAACACGCGTAAGAGATTGTTTGCGAACCGGAAAACGCGCGTATGCACGTGCCGTGTCGGTGAACGCAGGGAGGTGTTGAGTAGACAGCCAGATCAACAGCCGTCATCCTCCACTAGCTCTTCTCCGCTCGCCGGGTCCATCAATACCTCGCCTTTATTGTCGGTCGGCCGAACACGGATGAACATCATGCTCTCGACGCGATCGAATTCCTGGTCCAGAGCCGCGGTGATATCGCTCTGCGTCAGGCCGTCGTAGATATAGATGCGCCCGTTAGTCTCAGCCCGAAGCTCGGCCTCGCTCGGCTCGAACAGCCGACGCCTCTCGATCTCGCTGACATCGCCAGCGAAGGCTGCGCCGCAGGCGGCGATAAGCATAGATCCAAACCACGATTTCACCATTCCAGCCATCCCAAAAGATTCCAATCTCTTCTTCTGCGTTGCGCCTCCAGTTGCAAAGCCCTGCTACGCTCCTGGAGGACAAACGAAAATGCTACGAGCTCCGCTATGCTCTTTGCCGCCAACCGCCCAATCTGAAATACCTCGCGAATAGAACATCCCTAAAACCCAGCATGAGCTTTGCTGCCGCCAGCCGACTGCGGCACAACAAGAAATAAAAGGCGACGTAGCAGGTTGCCTTGCGGAGGACCAATGCGTTGAGGAGCCGCTGCCTAGCGTGCTCGCTCACGGCCGCACCCTCGATATCGTAATCGCGGAGGTTGCTCATCGAAGCGAGAATGTCCGCGCTTCGACAAGTAATCTTCGTGTTGCGGAGACGGAACGAATATAAGCTGGGCGCCAACCTCAGCTTGGATACACACAGGTCACCGACCTTGGTGTAGTCCAGGTTTATCGTCTCCATCGTCTTCGGCAGGCACTCGAGCGGCGCATCGTTTTCGACTCTCGTCCTGTTGGCGTAGAGCGCCTTTAAATTGGGCAGAAGCGCCAGGTGTCGAAAACACGCGCCCGTAATATCCGTGTTAGAAAGAACAACGGAACTGATCGCCGCTCTCTGCTTCTCCGAAAAGTCGTGCAGTTGTGCAAGGTCGTCATCTACCAGCTCCCTTTCCCCGTGCAGAACCAGGGCGGCGCCGGAGTTGACAAGGTAATCTTTGAGCTCGATGGACATTTTCATTTCTTGAAGTTGCGCGGGTCCCGTCAGTCTGCCGGCGTTGGATAGCGCAGAGCACTGTACGATTTCCGATGAACACAGTTGTTAGGGTGCGCGTCGTAGTACTGCCACCACTTTGCCAACACGGCATTGTGCTGGACAGCCGGTTCGGCTGACGAGATCAAGCGGGAAACGCGCAGGATGGCGTCCATAACGTGTCGAAAATTGGTCTTGCCTGTCACTGCAACCCTCCCGTAAAAACTACTGCCCCTACTCACCAGGGTCAGAATTCCCCGAACGGAGAAACTCCATATACGGTGGCGACGATGCTGGAAAACAGCACCAGGGCGGAAAGAGATAGTGCCATCGACAGTTCATACCTTCGCACAGCCGGTACCTACCGCTTCGCCGTTCGCGTTGGGCCAACGCTAGCGAGGCTTGCGGCTGGAGATTAAGTTACGGGAATGAGGCGGATAGGTATGTCCGCGCGTTTACTGAACACCATGTCCGTAAGATCGCTTACATCCCGAGCCGAGGGTACCGGGCGCGAGAACAGGTAATACGTCAGGAGACCATTCCAGTGCGCACCGCGTAGCGCACCACGTCGGCGAGGGTATGTAGGTCGAGCTTGTCCATGAGACGTTGGCGGTAGGTATCCACGGTGCGCGGACTGATGTCCATGATTCGGCCGATCTCCTTGCTGCTTTGTCCCTGCGCGACCAGTTTCATGACTTCGCGTTCCCTTTTCGACAACAACGCGGTGGTCTTCCCCTCGCGTTGGAGCTCGCGGAGCTTTTCCTGCACGGACGGGGTCACGAAGCTGCCCCCGGCAACGACGGCGTGAACAGCCTGCACCAACTCCTCGAAGGAATTGTCTTTGAGAACGTAGCCCGAGGCACCCGCGTCTTGAGCTTCGAGCACGGCAGAAGGGTCGTCATGCATAGTCAGGAGGATAACCTGGGTGTGGAAGCCGGCATCGACCACCTTGCGGGTGACCTCGAATCCGGTCATTTCCGGCATACTGATGTCCAGGATAGCCACATCCGGTCGAAGCGATTCGATGAGCTCCCAAGCCTCTTGGCCGTTACCGGCCTGGGCCAAGAGTTCGATTCCCGCCTCCGCCTCCAAAAGGGGCGCCAAACCCTGACGGATAATGGCGTGATCATCCGCCAGAACTACTTTTATCGACATTCGCTGCGCTCACTATGTGTTGGAGTCACCCTCGTGTTAGCCAGCGCGCAACGGGAGACTTTGGAAATCATTATTCCGCCAATCCCTTATCGGTCCCAGGCCCACCATGCGTTGAGGTAGGATCCGGCTCTAGGGGTATTGTGATCGTCACCGTGGTCCCCTTCCCGGGTTTACTGAGGATCTGCGCATTGCCACCGATGCTTTCCGCGCGCTCGCGGATCATGGATAGTCCGAGGCCGGAGGGTGAGTTGAACACCCGAACCGTGTCGAAGCCGACTCCGTCGTCGGCGATCCGCAGATTCAGGGATTCGGCCGCTGCAGCCTCCAAGATCACATCGATCCGCGAGGCTTTCGCGTGTTTGATGGAGTTGTTAAAGGCCTCTCGAAAGCTCAGGAAACACTGCTCCTTCACCCGTTCTCCCAGCTGCACCGGAACCTCTCGGCCCAATACGCGTACGGGAATCCCGGCACGTTCGCTCAGCTCACTGCAGTAGTATCGGATCGCCTCGATCAGGCCCATCCGCTCGAGGAAAAGCGGTCTCAATTCCGAGCTTACTTCCCGCAATTCGCGGATGATACCTCCTACATCGTCGATGATCCGGTCCAAAAGAACGGTGCTCTGTTCCTGTCGCTCGGCAGCAAGGGCCCGCAGCCTCTTCAGGCCCAGATTAACCCCTTGCACGGATTGCGCAACACCATCGTGCAAGGCTGCCGCAACGCGCTTGCGGGTATCCCTCTCTACCTCCTCTCTGAGCAGACGCACCTTTCGTTCGTGGGCCGCGCGGGCCCGCAAGGTCCCGATCCCGAAGGCGAGATCCTCCGCCAACGACATCAGCAGTTTCACCTCCTTGTCATTGAACGCGTTCGCCACCGTGGCGAAGATGCTGAAATTGCCGAAAGCGTGGGAGTTGGCCTTGAGCGGCAATGCAATCATGGACCGGTATCCAAGCCGTAGGGCGCCCTCGCGCCACGGCGTGAATTTCGGCTCCCGCTCGATATCCCGCAAGACCACCGGCTTACCGGTCCGGATCGCCGTCCCGCAGGGGCTCGGCTCGCCGTGCGAGCCATACCGAGTGATTTTGGTAACGGACAACTCGGCGTCTACGCGTCCGGAAAGAGCCATAATGCGCACGTCCTCGGCACGGTTTTGTTTCGCGTAGCCCACCCAGGCAAAGCCGTAACCCCCGACCTCCACGAGGTTGGCGCAGAACGCGTTTAACAGGCTCTCCTCGTCAGTACTGCGGGCCAAGCTGTTGTTACACATGGAAAGAACGGTTTGGGTGCGGTTGAGGCGGCGCAATTCGGCCTCCGCCGCCTTGCGGACACTGATGTCTCGGATGATGGCGGTCACCATCCGCTCTTTCTTCAGGCTCGTGGGGGTTAGGCTGATTTCCAGAGGGATCAGGGTACCGTCTTTGCGCCGACCGGACAGCTCCTGGTTGTCGAGTATTGGCCGTTGCTTCGGGTGCGCGCGGTAAGCTCGCTGGTGAACCGCGTGTTTCTCGCGCAAATGCTCCGGCACCAAAAGTTCCACGGACTGGCCTATGAGCTCGTGTCGGTCATAACCGAAAAGCCGCTCCGCTTGACGATTGACCGTCAGGATGCGGCCCTGATCATCCGCGATGACGATGGCATCGGCCGCGGACTCCAGTATCTGGCGGAACATCTCTTCGCTTTTTTTGAGTGCGAACCCCGTTTGCCGGTGCTCAGCGACCTCCCGATCTAGCGCACGGTTCGCCTGCGCCATTTCAAGACCGTATCGCTGCAGCGCACGCATGTACCAGACCAGGATCCCGGTGATCAACAGCCCCGCCAACAGCACCAGCCGAGCCGGGTACGCCGTGGGTGGACCGAAGGTGCCGGGAGTCGGGGCTGCGATGACTTCCCACTTCCGGCCACCCACCTCGAGAGTGTCCTCGGCGCGCAGCGTGGCAGCGGGCGGAGAACCGGGGGGGTCGCCCCGCGACGCCGGATCGGCGTAGACGTGCAGCAACTCTAACCTTGACGGGACCGTCGCGTCGAAGACCCAAACCTCGACGCCTTCGCCCGGCAAACGCGCGATGGCGTGTTCAGTCAGGTCGCCAACCCGGCATACCGCCAGAGCGAAACCTTCGAGATACTCTCGACGTTGCGCCTGCGACACTACTGACGCACCCTTGCGATAGATCGGTAGGAACACGAGCACCCCCGATTGAGTTGCTGTCTCCTGAACCAGGGTGATCCGCCCCGATACGGTAATTTGACCGCTGTCACGTGCCCGCTGCAGGGCCTCCCGCCGGATCGTTTCCGACGCCAGATCAAACCCCAGCGCCGATTCGTTTCCGACGTAGGGTTCGACAAAGTACACGGGGAAATACTCGTCACGCAGCGCTGCAGCGACCAAGGCCCCGTGCTCGTCCCGCTGGTTAATGCGAAAACCCGAGATGGCAGTGCGAGCTTGCTCCTCGAAACGGCTTCGCTGCAAACGCCTTACGCGGGGAATCCATTCCAGCGCCTGTACGCTTGGAACGGCCTCCAGGAGCTTACTGGCGAAGACGTGGAACTCCTCCCGCGTCACCTGCTCGGATGCCTGATACAGCGCGCCCAGAGATTGCACCACCCGACGGTGTGTGTCGAGCTCCTGGTGAATCGCCCCGACGACCTCCTGAGCGTCCAGCTGGAACTGAGATCTCAGGCGTTCCGCCTCGTCATAGGTTTCCCAATGATAAACGAGTTCAGAAATCGCTAGGGATACGATGACTCCAGTAACCAGAATCAGCAGGAGCAGGACGGCCCGGCGGCGCGCCGGCAGGACGAAATGGCGTTCGCTTCCACTCCGGGAGCCATTGCTTCCTTGTGCTTTCATTAGGGTTCCGCCGGCTTTGCGGTAGTGTTCTCTTTTGGACGAAGTCCACCAGGGCGGGCAAGTCGATACGCTACTGAAATTCGATCATACTTCCATCCCCCCCAAGAACAACACCAGCCCTATCGGTTCGTCTGGATATGTGCAGCGCCTATGCTCCAGTGTCTTCCTTTCGGGTCTATGTCGGGTTGCTGCCTTTCGTGTTTTCGGCGCGCTTGAAGGCTATGGTTCGATTGTGGACCATCTTCGTTTGCCCCGGTGCAGGGTTCTCGTTTCTCGTCGCCATCTCCGCCGCCACTTCCAAAGCAGCACGGGATCACGGTCGTGCCACAATTTTGGTTTGTTATGGGAAAATGTGCTGTGAGTGTGCCTCGGGCAAAAAAGAAGGCGCACGGAATTACCGTAAGCGCCTGATTATATTGGTGGGCCGTGAAGGATTCGAACCTTCGACCAATGGATTAAGAGTCCACTGCTCTACCAGCTGAGCTAACGGCCCAAATCGTTCGACAACTTGCTTTATTTCCTCCCTGAAGCCGCCCTCCAGTTCGTCTTCCATGACTCGGGTCGGCGGGAATTTGGTTCACTGAACCGATTCCTT
>JAHEIA010000621.1 GCA_024639625.1 Chromatiales bacterium | reverse complement strand
GGGCGTATTTCAGGCGGAGTTGGTCGAACAGTTTATCCAGGCATCGGGGGTCTATCCGACAGGTTCCCTAGTAGAGCTCAACAACGGATTCGTGGCCGTAGTCGTCGCGATGAACGGTACTCGTCGGTTGCGCCCGAAAATCATGCTGCTGCTCGACGAAAACAAGAAATATCTGAAAGAATTTGCAACCATAGACCTATCTGCGGGCCACGCAGACCTCTCTGTAAAGCGCGGCCTGCCACCGGGCGTCTACGGGATCAACATGGAAGAGTTGTTTCTCTAACACCGCGATCCGCGCTCGGGCCTCTCATTCGCCGCGAAGAGATGCGAATTTCGGTCTAAAAATTAGCGTATTGACCTTAGCATGCAAGATGCCCTGACCGGTTTGTTCGATCGAGACAGCTTCCTGTGCTTTCTCGAATGGCAGCTGTCGCTTTCCACCGAACATCAGTCGCGTCTCGGGCTGCTGGTTGTCGATATCGACCATTTCGCACGCCATAACTACATCCTGGGGTACGCCAACGGCGACTTGCTGCTGAAGTATTTCGCGCTTCTGCTCGAGCGGATCAAGCGTCCCGACGACTATGCCGCGCGCATCGGTGACAATCGCTTTGCGCTGATACTACTCGACCTGAGAAACCGCGGCCACGCCGAGCTGGCCGCGGCGCGGCTGCTGCGCAGTCTCGAGGTTCCCTTCCAGATCGACGGCAAGAGCGTGCGGGTGGCGGCGACCATCGGCATCGCCCTGTGTCCCGAACATGCGCAGCAGGCAGAGGATCTTGTGAAACGCGGCGAACGGAGCCTCTTCGTCGCCCGGCGGACGGGACAATCCTTCTGGATCCCCACGCAATCGAACGATAAGGACCTGGCGGACATCTGGGATCTCGAGTTGGATCTGGAGCGTGCGGTCCGCGAACAGCAGTTCGTTTTGTACTACCAGCCGAAGGTTTCCATTCCGGACGGGAGACTCATCGGCGCCGAGGCGTTGCTGCGCTGGAACCACCCGGAACGTGGTCTCCTCTCACCGATGGCCTTTCTCGGCCTGGCCGAGGAAGGCGGCCACATGAAGAACCTGACCAATTGGGTGCTCAATGCCGCGCTACGCCAGAGTGCAGACTGGCCGGGTGAGTGGGAGCGCCTCTCCGTGGCGATCAATGTCTCGCCGACAGTAGTAGTGCATCCGGATTTCCCTGATATATTGCGCAGCGCCGTAGGCCTTTGGCGGGGAAAGGGCCTGGCTGTCGTTATCGAGATCACCGAGCAGACTCTGGCGGTGGACACGGAACGGGTATTCCGTATCTTGCGCGATGTCCAGGCCATGGGAATCGAGGTATCGATCGACGATTTCGGAACCGGTTACTCGTCCCTCTCCTACTTCAAAAACATCCCGGCCCAGGAACTGAAGATCGACAAGTCGTTTGTCAGCGGCCTCATCAGCGAACAGGCCGATGCGGATATCGTTCACTTGATCATCGATCTGGCGCACCGCTTTCGTTTGCGGGTCGTCGCCGAGGGCGTCGAAACCTTGGATATTCTGCAAGCGTTGGTGCGCCTGAAATGCGACGGTGCGCAAGGCTATCTGATCGCGAAACCGATGCCGCAAGCGGCGTTCAAGAAGTGGCTTCTTGATTTCAAAGATCTCGATACCCGTTTGCACGACGACTTTAGAACTGGCTCATAGCGGCAGGCGAAACAGCGTCTCACCGCAAGCCGAGGGGTCTGGACCGGATCGTTGCTGAAGATCGCTACCGGCGCGACCGGTTCCCCCTTGCCACCGCTGGCGTACCAAACCGGAAGCTAGGGCCCCCATGCCAGCGCAACCAGCACGCTGACACCGGCGCTGATCAACAGGGCGCCGATAAGATTCAACCAGAAGCCAACCCGCGCCATCTGGGGAATCGTGACGCACCCGCTGGCGAATACGATGGCGTTCGGCGGCGTCGCCGCGGGCAGCATGAAAGCAAACGAGGCGGCGAGGGCGGTCGCCGCCATGGCTTGGTAGGGATGCAGACCTACCCCTTGAGCCACACCAGCGACAATCGGCAGCAACATGCTGG
>JAHEIA010000620.1 GCA_024639625.1 Chromatiales bacterium | reverse complement strand
CGAAAGAGTTTATCCAACAGATCCCGCGTCTGCGACGCTATGCCCGTGCCCTGACGGCGGACCGGGAGAGTGCGGAAGATCTGGTGCAGGACTGTCTCGAACGGGCCTGGGAACGGCAGGTGCAATGGCGAAAGGGCTCTGACCTGCGGGCGTGGATGTTTTCCATCATGCATAATCTGTACGTGAACAAGGTGCGTCGCGAGATCCGGCAGGTCGCCTATCTGCGACAGCAGGATCTAGACGATTTGCCGTCCTGGAGAGAAACCGGAGCCATGGACCTGCATGACCTAGAGCGGGGTATCGCCGATCTGCCAGCGGATCAGCGTGAGGTGCTGCTGCTCGTATGCCTCGAGGACCTGAGTTACCAGGAGGTGTGCGAGATACTCGACATCCCCATCGGAACCGTGATGTCCCGTCTGCATCGAGCGCGGGAGAGGTTGCGGTGCTGGATGGCACGGGAGCAACGGCCAAGTCTGAGGAGTGTGAAATGAATAACGCATCGACTCCTGAGCTCAACGATTTGCACGCCTACGTCGACGGCCAGCTGGCGCAAGGCGACCGCGATTGGGTAGAAGGCCATCTTGCGCAGGACGAGGAGTCGCGCGAGCGGGTAAGGGATTATCAGGCGCTGCGCGAGGGTCTGCGTGCCCTGTACAATCCAGTGCTGGACGAGCCCGTTCCCGCGCACATGTTTCGACCGCGACGGAAACGTTGGTTCCGTCCGATGGCAGCGGTAGCGGCTGGGTTTGTCTTGATGATTACCGGCTCGTGGATTGGCTGGAGCCTGAAAGACAACGGCATCTCCCTGGACTCGGCCGCGGCGCATATCGTCCAAGAGGCAGCCTCGGCCTACGAAGTGTTTGCCCCCGAGATCACGCATCCGGTGGAGGTCTTTGCCGACCGTGCCGAGCACTTGGTGGCCTGGTTGTCCAAGCGCTTGGGCGCAGCCGTGATCGCGCCGACCCTCAACTCCTTTGGCTATGATCTATTGGGCGGGCGTTTGCTGTCGACCGAAGACGGACCGGGCGCGCTCTTCCTGTATGAGGATCCCTCGGGGCAAAGAATTGCGTTCTACATGTGCGAGAATGAAACCGATGGCTCATCCTCTGCCTTCCGCTTCGGCCGGCAGGGCGATATCGCGGTGTTCTATTGGTTCGACGGGCCGTTTTCCTATGCGCTGGCAGGCGAATTGGAGCGCGAGCCCCTGCGCAAACTGGCTGAGGCGGTGTACCACGATACCATGATCGCCCGCCATAAAAGGGGACAGGAGCATATTCAGGGAGGCTAGCGTTTCGGGATTCGGTTGCTGGCCCATGCGCAGAGAATTTCGAGCTCCCCTCCGCCAGAAGAGTGGTGTTCAAGGTTATGACTCGAGGTATGGATCGAACGAGGACCGATAGCGAAGCCGGTCAAGCGTAGTGTGCAGATTCCCGAAAAGGGGAGAACCTTTCCTCGCGCAGGGCCATTTGTTCGCCCGGCAGGGAGAATCAACGCTTACGTTGCCGCCACAATCGCCTTAGCTCGTCTTCACCCAGTGGTCTTCGCTTCTTGACCCGCAGGCTTTCCGCCCATTCGCGCGCGAAGCTACGCTGGAGAAATCCGTTCAGTAGTGCGGTAATGCACATGGCAATCACCGCACCCAAGGTGGCGAGAGCCATGTCTTTGTGCGCATCCCATACGTCTCCCTGGGTGCCGAGAAACGCCATCCCGAGGTCTCCGCCGAAGTACTCCGCTGCGCCCCATTCGATCAGCTCGTAGAACATCGAGGTGGACATGGTGACGTCGAGCGGGAGGAAGTACCCCCAGAAACCCTTCACGGCCGCGACCCGAAGAAACATCTCGCGGATCGGGTAGGCAAGCAGAAGTCCGTAGCTAAAGTGCACGATGCGGTCAAAGTGATTTCGCTCCCAGCCCAGCGACTGATTCAAGGAGCGCCCGGTCAGCGCCTCAATCCAACGGTCATACGGTACCTGGGAGTAGGTGTAGTGTGCGCCCACACAGTGGAGGCAGAGGAAGACGAAAATCAATGTGTAAGAAATACGCGACAAGGGCAGTGCATGC
>JAHEIA010000619.1 GCA_024639625.1 Chromatiales bacterium | reverse complement strand
GGCGAATGCCGTTTCTCATTGTTTTTGTTCCAGCCATTCCATCCGTGCCTGCACCTGGTCCGCGTCGGCGGCACGTGGCCGATTCCGCAGGTAAGCTCCGTAGGACACGATTGCACCCCATGTTTCGCCCAGCTGTTCCTGGGTAAGGGCAAGGTTCTTATAGGTCAGTCCGAAGGTGGGGGCGATCTGGATCGCCTTGCGATAGGCTTCGCTGGCCTCGGCAAGCTTGCCCTGCTTGCGTCGCGCAACCCCCAAGTTGTTCCATGCCCTCACGTTCTCTGGATCGAGCGTTGTGACGCGCAGGAAGGCGATCTCGGCCTCTTTGTAACGCTTTTGACTGGCTCGCTTGAGGCCCCAGCGCAGGAGCGACTCCGCAGCAGGGCTTGGCTCGTCGCTCTCCGCGCCGGATGGGGATCCCGGAGAGTCATTGTCCGGCAGCGCGTCTGCCCGCTGCTCCGCAGGTTCGACCGTATCAATTGCCCCCGGGGTGTCGGCGAACCCAGTAAGACTCAGCACGGCCCCGAACACCAGCAAGAGCGTGGTCCACCGGCCGTTGCCGCTTCGCCTCGGGCATGCGACTGAGCCACCGAGTGGACGGAGTGTTGGCGCCAATCTCATGGCGGTACCTTTCGCGATCGTTCGCCAGTCTATCGATGAGACGCTGCGGCTGGCGCTGCCGTCAGGCGCTTCCCCATGGGGTGTTACATAACAAAATCGTACGCATTCAACAAGGAACTTGGTCCACACAGCCGGCGCCCGCGCGGCTTGTTGCCCCGAGGCAGGAAAGATCCTCTCCAGTTGATTCAGCATGGTTACCGGTGCTTTCGGCGGAATGGATCGCGCGAGCGCGCGAAGTGATCGGGCTGGTCTTTACGCGCTTCGCGGCCTGATCAGGCGGTGGCCGGTCCGGCTCGTCCAGCAGCAACGGAAAAGCACAGCATGCGCTGATCCCTGGGGTGCGCCCAGTCACCCAACAAACCGACCTGCATCCCTGCCGCCTGTGCCATCCATTGCATCTCTGCGAAGCTATAGTGATACGGGTCCCGGTCGTAATGGGTTCGGATGTCTCCGGGTGTGTGGACGAGCTCATCGGTGCAGGCGATCGAAGGCGCCTGGAAAAAGGTCGCGTAGAACTCGCCTTCGGGGTGCAGGACCTTGCGCATCTCTACCAGGCATCGCACGATGTGGTTCATGGTGAGATGGGTGAACAAGGATATGGCGATCGCGTACTCGAACCGCTGGCCGAACCTGGTCATCGTGAAATCGTCGCTCACCAAGAGCCGTGGCTGCTTTTCCGCGATCCCGGCTTGACGGAGTTCCCTTCGTCCGGCCTCGATGAGCGAGGCGTTGATATCGATCCCACAGTAGTGCCCGACCTCGAGGTAGCGTACGAAATGGATGCCGCCGCGCAATGCCCCGCATCCCACGTCGACGAGGAAATGATCGGTCCGCAGTCCGCGCCCGCGCAGGAACTCGAATTGCAGCTTGCCAATTTCCTCCCACATGCCGCCGACAGCCTGCCGGTGCTCCTGAGCCGCGATTTCCTGTTCGCTCAGCTCCCTGGTGTACGGGTTGACGCCCGCCATCGGGTTCGCCCGATGCGGCTCGCGGCCCGGCGTGGCTGTAGGGCGGGGTTTGTGGCGTTCGGACATGGTCAAATCCTCGGTGGCTGGTCGCCCACAACCGGGCAGTGTTTGCGCAGACGCCGTCTCCCGGGCCTGGATTCGCTGGCGTGGAGCTGGGGCCCCGTTCGCCGGCCCACGAGTGCAATTGCGCGGGTTGCCGCGGTCGACCGCCGCTGACCAGCCTACGGGGCGAAACGCTCTCTGAGCAGCGACCGCGGCGCGCGTTCCGTCCTTTTGCAGGCGCGGCATATTGATTACCATGAAAAGCCGCGGCGGGAAAAGCACCAGTGTCCCGGGCAGTATTGGAGGGTCGATTGCAATGCGCAACATGATGCACCGTCGGTCGAGAAGTAGACCCTTGCGGAAATCTTTTCGCCAGACGCTCTCGTCTCTTCTGGTTCTTTTTCTCGGCACCGCGGCGTCTGCCGACGCCCCCG
>JAHEIA010000178.1 GCA_024639625.1 Chromatiales bacterium | reverse complement strand
GGCGGCTCGGCGGGTGCCGCAGCTTCGCCTAAAGATCGTGGCGGATTTCTTGGTGCACGGCAACGCCCTGCAAACGGTCCCGGTTTCCTGGAGTGAGCAGGTCGAGGCGCTGGCGCTCGCAAGCTCGCACATCGGCATCGCGCCGCTGCCGGACAACCCGTTCACGCGGGGCAAATGCGGTCTCAAGGTACTGCAATACATGGCAGCAGGACTGCCGGTGATTGCCTCGCCGACCGGGGTCAACGGAGATCTCGTGCAACACGGGATTAATGGGCTCACGGCCCGGACAAACGAGCAGTGGGTAAGCGCCATTGAGCAGCTTTCGGCCTCCGCGGACCTGCGCCTGAGCATGGGCGAGCGGGGGCGGGGACGCTGCCGCAGACATTATTCACTCGCTACGACAGGTAGGCTGATGCTGTCTCTGCTACCCCCGGCCGCCACCTGAATCCGCCCGCACCCAGCACGCAAGGTCCAAATCCAGCAAGGCGCGTAAGCGATCGTTGTGTGGGCGATAATGGGCTTCCAGGGCTCTGCGGGTTTCGGGGGATAAACGCGGTCTGCCTCTCAATCCACCGCTGCGCAACGACCTCAGCACATGCGGGTAGGGTCTAAGGAGTGCCCTCGACCAGTGCAGCGGGCGCGCCCGGTTCCTGCGCACCCGGGTCGCGGCGGGCAGGAGGTCCGGATCCACGCCAAGGAACTCCACCACCTGGCGGGCGCTCCGGGTGGGATCCGCACGAAACTCCTCCAGCAAGAGCACCAGCAGCTGTTCGCGAGGGAACAGAGCCAGGTAGCGTTCGATCTGCTCCGCGTAGTACCCGGAATCGATATAGGTCCTATACGGCCCTATCAGCGGACAGTCCTGCAGGCTGAATTCCCGGTCCGAGGAGATCCTTTGGCCACGCTGGATACGGTCGATGTCCGCTGCAACCGCCTGCTCGAACCAGAGGGGCTCCTCGCCACCCCGATACCAGTGCCACCAGTGGGAGAGCGCTCGATCCACCGGATTACGCAGGATCACCAGCAGACGGGCCTCGGGATTCACTGTATGAACCCTCTGCGCCACGTACGGCAGGTAGAGATTGCGGTGGCGCGCCTCGCCGACCAGGCGTTCGCCCTGCCAGCGAGCGAAATAACGCCGCCAATAGTACGCCAGCCCTAGGTCGAACTCCTTCTCGAAGAAATACGGCTCCTTCGGCTCGGACAGCAATATCTCCGGGTGCTGTCCGAGATGAGAGGCGAGGGCGGTGGTTCCGCATTTGGCCGCCCCGAGAAGCAGGAAATCAGGAAAGCGGGGCTTCAACTCTCGTTCCGGTCCACGGCGCAGGGACCATCAGGTTCGGGAGCGGAGCGCAGCGGCGTCTGGACGCTCCGCCGGGCGCCGAGAAGCCGCGTGCAAGACGCAGCGCTTCGCTGCCGTCCCGCATGCGACAGCCCGTTCCCGCCCGGCAACATCGTATGTAAGGTCACGATATCAGCGCTCTTTACTTGCAGACCCTAGCGAAAATCCCATCCAAGGAACCTGCCAGACTTTGCCGCCCAGGTTTGCAGCGGCCCTTTTTAGGGGTCGATTGTACCAGCTCGCGACCGCCAGCCGGGTCGCGGCAGGTTGGCGGCACTATTCCGATAGCGCGCAGATTCCTCGCTCAGCTGCTCGATGCGTAGCTCCAGGTTTTCTGCGGTCAACAACCGACCGAAATCGCCGGGCACCTTGCCCTGATCACCCGGGGAGCCAAGAACTCGAAGCAGCACCCATTCCCCGACGTGGCGGCGAAAATGCGAGTACTCGTAGTAGTTGCGGTCATCCAGGGTGATGCTGTTGAAGCCGGAGAAGTCCCACACTCGCCCAAAGATCGCGACCACCCGTCGCAACCAAGCCACGTATTCGTCGAAGCGGAAGGACGCCATTTTTTCGTGATGGTAGGGCGTGATCACGATATCCCGGGGGATATCGCTACGTTCCAGAAGCTCCAGGATCGCCGTGACATTGCGGAAACTCCGCTCCTGGAGACGGCCGGGAGATTCCGGGGCCTCACGGAAATTCTCTTCGATGTACCGGGGATGATTCTGCGCAATGAGCTGATCCCGGCGTGGCAACGCGAAGTGACCGCTCGAAAGGTCGAGGCTCCACTCCGTCTGCGGCTTGGCGTTGGCCCGCACCATCCGTTCGATCTGCTTCCTACCAACAGACAGGTATTTGAGCCAAAAGGAGTAGATGTTCTCCCCGGAAACCGCCGGATGCTCCTGCCGCAGAAGATCGGTTGCCGCAATGACGTCTTGCAGAAACTGATAATCGAAATCGAGCCCGATCAGAACGTGCCGTGGCTTGCGTTCCGCTGCAAGCCAGCGCAGCTTCTGTAGAAGCCCCGAACTGCTCTCGGCTGATACTGTTAGATTATAGTAGCTGAGCCCGTTGAGATCCGATGCCCGATCTACCGGGTAGTAGTTGACTCTAGAGCTGCCCAGAATGTAACCATCGTGACCGTTGTTCCGCAGCAGATGATCTATCTTCTGATAGCGGGTATTGGTGGGGAAATTCTTCCTATTGTAGCCACTGAGACCGAATACCCCGTAGGGATCGAAATAGAAAGCCGCTGCATACCAGACGGCAATCAGCACCGAGGCCGTGCCGAGAAGGATCCGGGTGTAGAGCTTGGCTGCGGACATGCTCGGCTCAAAACTGGAAATAAAGAAACTCTGATACCTCGACCAGGTTCAGAATCGCGTACGCGGCGCCGGTCCCCAGGCCGACGGCCCAGGGCCAGGACAAACGCCATTCCAGCCGAGGAGAGTTACTTGTACTGGAGGGGTATCGCAATGCCGGACGGAAGCGAGCCAGCAATTGTTGGGTGTTCGGCGCAAACTGACACAACAGGAACAGGCCGAGGATCCACCTGAAGGCGGGTCCCAGTTCGATGGCTAGCGCCGGATCGCTCGCCGCCGCAAAGCCGTTCACGCCCCACATCCCGAGGAGCATGCTCCAGGCGGCGTCGAAACTCTCGGCGCGGAAGGGCACCCAGGCCATAACGATGAGCAGAAAGGTCGACAACCTAGCGAGCCAGCCCCGCCAATCGAGTCCGCGAGCAACGCTACGCGGCCGGCCGCGGGAAACCCCATGCCAAAGATGATTGAGCACTAGGAATATACCGTGCAGCCCGCCCCAAAGAACGAAGGTCCAGCCCGCCCCATGCCACAACCCACCGATCAACATGGTCAACAGGATGTTGCCGTAACGACGCGCGGGACCCTTGCGGTTCCCGCCCAGGGGGATATACACGTAGTCGCGGAGAAAGCGAGACAGGGTGATGTGCCAACGGCGCCAGAAATCCACGATGTTGCGCGCCTTGTAGGGCGAATTGAAATTCAGCGGAAGCTTGATGCCGAAAAGGCGTGCCAAGCCGATAGCCATGTCCGAGTAGCCGGAGAAATCGAAATAGAGCTGAAAACTGTAGGCGAGCGCGGCAACCCAAGCCTCTTGAAGGCCAGGAGCATGGCCTTGCGCGGCCGCAGCGAATACCGGGCTTACGTAGTGGGCCACATTGTCCGCCAGCAGCACTTTCTTGATCAGCCCGATGAAGAAAATGGTGAGACCTACCGCCAGGTTGGAATAATGCACCCGGAAGGTCTCGTTGCGCGCGAATTGCGGCAGCATCTCCTTGTGGTGCACGATCGGGCCAGCGATCAGCTGCGGGAAAAAGGTAACGAACAGGCAATAGTGCAAGAACCGATACTCGCGGGTCTCGCCACGGCTGGCGTCCACGAGATAGGTGATTTGCTGGAAGGTGAAAAAGGAGATGGCGAGCGGCAGGATGATCGCATCAATCTGGAAGGAGCGGTCGAGCAGCGTGCCCAAGTTCGCCACCAGAAACCCGGCGTATTTATAGTATGCGATCAACGCAAGGTTGACCGCCACGCCGCCTCCCAACAGCCATCGGCGACTGCCGACGCGCCTGCGGGTGCGGTACAGGAACATCCCATAGGCGTAATTGAAGACGATGGAAAAGACCAGCAGTACGACATAGGCGGGATTCCACCATCCGTAGAAGAAGAACGATGCGGCCACCAGCCAGCCCACTGCCGCCTGATGGTGACCGCGCCCGGCAACACGAAAGAAGACCAGTACAGTTACCGGCAAGAACAGGAACAAAAAGACGTGCGAGTTAAACAACATGTTCGGATCCCGCCGAGTTCCGGGCTGCGCGGCCGTTCAGCTCTTCAACAATTCCCATGTGTAACGCTGCAAGAAATCCTTCTGCGCTTCAAATCGACGCACATAATTGGCGGCTTTCTCGGCCGCGTCACGTCGCCCCAGCAGGCCACGCACCGCAAACGCCTTGGCTCCATTGGCCCCACAATCGATCACGACCGACAATAGGAACAACGGCTTGAACAAGGCGGAGAACAAGGCGACCTGCCAAGCGGGATAATGTTTGCGAAAATAGCGCAACATGCTTTGCCGGTAGACCAACATCATGTGCGGGCGATCCCGGCGGGAGCTTGCACCTCCCACATGGTAGACCGTCGCATCGGGTGTGTAGGCAATCAAACGGCCCTGGTCCCGGGTCCGCTTACACAGATCCGCCTCCTCAAAGTACATGAAAAAGGCGGGATCGAAACCGCCCACCTCTTCCAGCGCAGACTTGCGGAACGCCAGCGCCGCCCCCATCGCTACATCGATCAGCTGCCAGCGAGCGAAATCGAAGTCCTTGCGCCGGTAGCGGGCGTAGGCCGGACCCAGGATGCGCAACCAGCGCAGCGGCGTGTCGCTGTGCAGGTGCGCGAGCAGGCCGGGGAGACCGCGCACCGACTTCTGCGGCCTGCCGTCGTAACCGAGGATTCTGCAGCCGAGCGCGGCGATCTCGGGGTGCCGCTCGAACTCTCCGATTACGGCTGCGGCGAAACCGGGTGTGATCTCCGTGTCGCTGTTGAGGAACAGCACAATCCGGCCACGCGCCTGGCGGAGTCCGACGTTGTTTGCCTGGCCGAAGCCAAGGTTGCGCTCGCTTTCGATCAACAGCACCTCGGGGAAACCCTCGCGGACCGAAGCTACCGTCGCGTCCCCGCTGGCGTTGTCGATGACAATCACCTGCACGGAATAGCCGGCGGAAGGATTGCGGCGGATGGCCTCCAGGCAGGCAATGGTGCGCTGGCAGGTGTTCCAGCTGACGACCAGGATGGAAAGGTCGACCGCAGGCGGATCGTCCTCCCTCACGGCGTGGCAACCAACATCACATGGGTGGCGAAGTCAATGCCCAAACCCCGATGCACCGGGTACAGCACCACGCGGTGGATCAGCCGGCCCAGCAGCGAGTCGCTGTACAGGCGCAGCAACCGTTGCACCTGAAACCCGGAAAGAGACGCGATGGCGCCAAGCTCATCGTAACACCAGGGCGTGATGTGGGTGGCATCACGCAGGAAGGTCGGCGGATGGTAGATGTTCGGGGTCGTGGCCAGCAATACTCCCCCCGGTTTCAATACCCCGCGGCAGTTGCTGAGGAGCCGAACTGCAACGTCGGGGCGTACATGCTCAATGACATCAAACATGCAGACCAGGTCATACTGAACGTCCACGTCCTCCCAACGGTAGAAGTCATGTGCCGCACTGCGGTCGATGTCCAGGCTTTGATACACGACCCCGGGCCAGACCTTGCGCAGACGTTGTTCGAGACCGCGGGTGCCCGCGCCGACCTCGAGCACCTGCATGCCGTCTCGGCCACAATCGAACAGGACACTGCTGTAACGCTTGGCGATCGGGAGATCCCAGATCTTGCCGAAACGCTGCTGGATCGCCCGGCGCTGATCATAGAGCTGGCGCCAGGAAAACGCGGAATCACTCATCGCCCCCCCCGATCGGCGCCTCGGTTACGGCCGGTGTTGGTCGCGGCGGCGAGCGCGCTACTCACGGGGAAGCTCCCCGATCATATTGATCATGCTCGGCGCCAGTACATAACGGTACCCCGCCAACCAGCGCAACAGACCCAGGCGCGTCGACAAGCGAAGCAGGTCGGCACTGAGCCCGCGCAGCCAATGACCCGCCGCCCGATGGGCGCCACCGCTCAGCGGGATCTTTCCTATCTCCTCGTTCAAGGCGGTGACTTCGCCGTTTCGCGACGTGCTGAGACAGGCGGCCTGGCCGTCGAAACGCAGGGCGGGAAACAGCTTCTTTACGCCCTCGTGAGTAAAACGCCAATAGTCCGAAGGGTAGCCGTGGAATTTCCAAGCGAAGGGAACCGAGACGTAGATGGCGCCCCCGGGTGTCAGCAGGCGGCTCAAATTGTCCGCCATGAGAAAAGGTTGCGCGCAATGCTCTAACACGCTGAGGCAGAAGATCGCGCCAAAACGCCGTCCGTCCAGTTCCTGTTCGATCTCGGCGAAAGGGCGGGTCAGGTCCAACGCCTGATCGACGCCGGGTCCTGGCTGCAGATCCACACCGAGGTATACCTCGCTGGGGAACAGGCCACGCAGCGGCTGAGTACTGCCGTAGTCTCTAGAACCTACTTCCAGTACCGGGCCGGAAAAACGGGCTCGATGCCGGGAGATGAAGGCGAGTTGGTTTCGATCACCCATGTTCCGGGACTCCGCCGTCACCAGCATGCGGCGGCTTGGCCGCGACGAGCATGATCTGCTTGGCAAAATCGATACGCAGGGAGTAGTGGATCG
>JAHEIA010000177.1 GCA_024639625.1 Chromatiales bacterium | reverse complement strand
GTCTGAGTAATTGAGCAGTGCATGCGCATAGGTGCGCACCATCAAGGTGCGAAACTGCTCGATAAACTGCACCCGTTGCTCCGGACTAGCGCCACGCCAGTGCTTGCCAAGCACATAGCGAGAGATCAGCTCGAAGTCGAAGTGCGGCAGTACATACTCTTCGACCAAACCGTAAATCGCCCCCGGGTTGGCCTCCAACTCCGACTTGTGGGCCTTTACTTCGTACATCGTCCGGTCGGCGGTTTCCTTCACTGCAGCCAGCGGATCAACCGCAGTGGGCGCGGCTCCGACGCAGCCGGCGACACCTATCCAGAGAACCAAAATACACAGCAGCAGTCGCCTCCTAGCCACCGGAATCCGCCTCTTGCGCCTTGCTGAAAAGAAATTGTCCGATGATCTCTTCGAGTACCAGAGACGACTGGGTCATGCTAATCCTGCCCCCTTCCTCGAGAAAAAGATCGCTACCCCCGGGATCCAGGCCGATGTATTTTTCGCCGAGCAAACCGGCGGTAAAGATCTTGGCGAAAGAGTCTTCGGGAATCCGATCATAGTGGCTGGAAATCGTCATGCTCACTACGGCCTCATAGGTCTCCTTGTCGTAGTCGATGGCCGTGACGCGCCCGACCGTAACCCCGGCCATGGTCACCGGCGCCTTCACCTTGAGGCCCCCGATATTGTCGAAGTGGGCGGTGATATGGTAACCCTCGCTGTCCGACAGGTCCGCCAGGTTGCTCACCTGCATCGCCAGAAAAAACAGGGCGACCAGGCCGATAGCCATGAACAACCCCACGGTAATTTCAACGCCTCTGCTCTGCCTCATCGATCAGTTCCCGAACATGAGTGCGGTTAGCACGAAATCCAAGCCGAGCACAGCGAACGCGGAATGCACCACCGTCCGCGTGGTTGCCCGGCTGACTCCCTCCGAAGTCGGCAGGCAATCGTACCCCTGAAAGAGCGCGATCCAGGTACATACCCAGCCGAACACAAAACTTTTTATCACCCCGTTGAAGATATCCTCGTGCAGGTCAATGTTGGCCTGCATCTGCGACCAGTAGGCGCCGCCATCGACTCCGAGCAGACCTACCCCGACAAAATACCCACCCAGCACGCCGATCGCACTGAACATCGCCGCCAGCAGGGGCATGGACAGGAACCCGGCGAAAAAGCGCGGGGTAAGAATCCGCTTCACCGGGTTCACAGCCATCATTTCGAGGCCGGCGAGCTGCTCGGTCGCCTTCATCAGCCCAATCTCGGCGGTCAGCGCGGAACCCGCACGACCGGCAAACAGGAGTGCCGATACGACCGGCCCGAGTTCCCGTACCAGAGAGGCCGCGACCATGACGCCGAGAGTCTCCTCGGCGCCGAATCGAGATAGAATATAGTAGCCCTGTAGGCTCAGCACCATACCCACGAACAGCCCCGATACGGTAACGATCGCCACCGAAAGCACGCCGACCGCATACAGCTGTTTGATCAGCAGCGTCGGTCGAAGCGCCAGGTCTGCCAAGCCAGCCAACAGATTCAGCAGCAATAGATGCCCTCGCCCTAGGCGCTCGATGCTCTGAATTCCTGCGCGCCCCAAGCGCGCCAATTGCCTTGTCATATGGGAACTCGCTGTGTCTTCCGCGGATCGGTAGAAAGCCCGTCAGGGTCCGGAAAACAGGTCCTGCTCCAGGCTCTGGGCTGGATAATGGAACGGAACAGGGCCGTCTGGCAGACCATGCATGAACTGGCGCACCCACGCCGAATCCGAGTCGAGCAGGCGCTCGGGCACCCCGTGCTCCATGACACGGCCCTGGGAAATTACATAGATATAGTCGGCGATCTGCGCCGTCTCCTTTACGTCGTGTGAGACGACGATGCTGGTCAACCGGCTGGCATCGTTGAGGCGCCGGACCAGTTGAATCAAGATCCCCATGGAGATGGGATCTTGCCCGGTGAACGGCTCATCATACATCACCATCGAGGGATCCAAGGCGATCGCCCTGGCCAAAGCGACCCGTCGCGCCATTCCTCCGGAAAGCTCACTCGGCATCAGATCGCGGGCGCCGCGCAGACCGACCGCCTCGAGTTTCAACAGCACCAGGCGGCGAATTAGGGATTCTGGAAGCCGCGTGTGCTCGCGAATCGGATAGGCAACATTATCGAAAACGCTAAGATCGGTGAGCAGGGCCCCGCTCTGAAACAGCATCCCCATACGCATACGCAGGCGATAAAGTTCTTTGCTGCGCAAACGATGGATATCTTCACCAGCGAACTCGATAGAGCCTGCGTTGGGCCGCAGTTGCCCTGCGATCAGCTTCAGCAGAGTTGTCTTGCCGGTGCCGCTTGGACCCATGATCGCGGTCACGCCGCCGCGGAGTATGTCGAGATCCACCCCATCGAAGATCGCACGGCCAGCGCGCAGGAAACGCAACCCGCGGATCCTCACCAAGGGCTTTTCGACGCTCCTTCCTTTCGCCATATCTACGATATGCTCCGATCAGGGTCCCAAATCAATGCGCTCGGCCGGGCGTGAAATGCGCCGCATTGTCGCCATATATAAGCAACCAGGTCAAGCGATGGCCATCAATTCTGCAAGCTCCTTGGTGCGCCTCACCCGCTGAAAGTTCGGTGAAAACGGGAAGCCGAACAACCTGAATTTAGCCCTGCCGGGATAACCTTTCGCGCGGCACTCTTCGGACATGTCCCGTGCAGTGCGGGAACTGAACAGAATCCCGGTTTGCCGCAGGCGAGCGGCCGGCGGCATTACAGTTCTCTTGGCCCCCGCAGCGGCGCAGACACCCCCTCCACAGCAAACATGGAGCAACGACACGAATCCGGGAATCTTCGGACCCGCCTCGCTGTGATCGCAGCCCCGATCACCCCGACGCTGCCCTCGATTCGAGCACCCTCGCCCAGATCAAGATCCGTGCCCCCGGGCGGCGGATGGCGGAACGGGCACATTCGAGGGCGGTAAAGTGCTTGAACAAAGCGCTCCAGGTCTGAAAGAATCCTCGCCATGGCGCTACGCGGGCAGATCCCTGACCGGTTGCGTCGCCTGCGGTTGTCGGTAACCGACCGCGCTGCCTGCACAAGGCAGGCGATGGCGCTTTGCGAATCCGCAAATCCGTACTCGCAAACGGGCACCGGGAACCAACCGGCCCGACCCATGAAGGCCTTGATCGATAGCCTGGCAGAGAAACCCAATGGTAGAAAAGAAGCTGCAACTCGGCCCGGAGGAAGCGGAGAAACTGAAGGCGCTGGGGCTGGCGGTCATCGAAACAGAGGCCGAGGCGGTAGCCGCTCTGGGGCTGCGTATCGACGACAGGTTCGTGGCCGCGTGTGGACACATGTTGCACTGCGAAGGCCGCATCGTGGTCATCGGCATGGGCAAGTCCGGCCATATCGGAAGCAAGATAGCGGCGACCCTCGCCAGCACAGGCAGCCCGGCGTTCTTCGTTCACCCCGGGGAAGCGAGCCACGGCGACCTGGGCATGATCACCAGCAAGGATGTGGTGGTCGCCCTGTCCAATTCGGGAGAAACCGCGGAAATCCTTACGATTCTGCCGCTCATCAAGCGACGGGGAGTCCCTTTGGTCGCGATGACCGGGAACCCGGCTTCGACACTCGCCCGAGAAGCTGATGTCGCCATCGACGTCAGCGTCCAACAGGAAGCGTGTCCCCTCGGCCTGGCGCCCACGTCGAGTACTACAGCGGCGCTCGCCATGGGGGATGCGATGGCAGTGGCCCTGCTTGAGGCTCGCGGATTCACCGAGGAGGACTTTGCATTGTCCCATCCCGGAGGCAGCCTCGGGCGGCGCCTGTTGTTGCGCATCAGTGATATCATGCACGTTGGCAGCGAAATTCCGAAGGTGTCGCACGACGCGCGGTTGAGCGAGGCCCTGGTGGAGATGACCAACAAGGGTTTGGGCATGACCGCCGTAGTGGACGCCCACGAACAAGTCCGAGGCGTCTTCACGGACGGTGACCTGCGACGAACCATCGATCGCGCGGTCGATATACATACTTGCCCGGTGTCCGGGGTCATGACCAGCGAGTGCATCACCGCGACCGCCGAACTCCTGGCCGCCGAGGCGCTGCAGCTCATGGAAGAAAGGAAAATCAACGGGTTACTCATTATCGATGCACAGCACCGGCTGGTCGGTGCGCTCAACATGCACGACCTGCTGCGAGCCGGCGTGGTATAAAAGAGACGAGCAGAGACATGCAGGATATCCTCGAGAAGGCAAAACATATTCGACTGGTGATTTTCGATGTAGACGGAGTCTTGACCGATGGCAGCCTTTATCTCGGCGACGACGGCCAGGAGTACAAGGCCTTTCACTCGCGGGACGGCCACGGCATGAAAATGCTCCAGCGATCCGGAGTGCAAATCGGGATCATTACAGGCCGCACCTCGAAGGTGGTGTCCCTACGCATGGCAAGCCTCGGCGTGGAACACGTACACCAGGGGCAGCTCGACAAATTGCCCGCTTACCTCGAAATGCGCCAGCAACTAGGACTTTCCGACGAACAAGTCGCCTTCGTCGGCGACGATGTCGTCGACATGCCGGTGCTGCTCCGCGTCGGGCTTGCGGTCGCGGTGCAAGATGCGCACTCTTTGGTAAAGAGGCATGCCCACTGGCAAACTCCCTGTCGCGGCGGAAGAGGCGCGGCACGCGACGTTTGCGAGTTGCTGATGGAAGCTCAGGGAACGCTGCAGCCGGCTTTGCAAGCCTATCTGCAGCCGGCCGGTCCCGACAACGGGAATCGTGGTTAGCTTCCGCAACCGGTATGGTTTCGGCCTGCTGATCGCCCTAGCTTTGAGCGCTTGGGGAATCCGACAGATGCAGGATCGGGCGGAGCAGGAGATCATCCAGCACGGGCGCAGCCCCGAGTATTTCGTCCAGGGTTTGACCCTCACTTCGCTCGACAAGGCTGGAGCGCCACGCCAGGTATTGCGCGCGCAGCGCCTGGTGCACTACGACGACGACGGGGCCACCGAACTGGAGCAACCCCGGTTAACGGTCTACGATCGAGAGAAGCCGCCCTGGCAGATCTCGTCGGTCGAAGGTTGGGTATCCGCGAACGGTGATCTGGTTCTGCTCGAGGGGGACGTAACCATCGCGCGCCAGGAGGGGCCCGAAAACCGGCCGCTGCGTATCGTGACGCAGAATCTGCGCCTTCGCCCGGACGACGATTATGCGGAAACGGACCAATTCGTCCAGGTCTTTAGCCACAACGACTGGCTAGAATCCGAAGGCGCAAAAGTCTGGTTTGCACAACCAGTACGAATCAAATTCCTATCCAAGGTACGGGGAAGATATGAAGTCAATTGAGACCGCGCAGCACAGGTCCTGGTGCGGCTGGTATGGTATCGCGCTGCTGCTTGTTTCAGGTTCGGCCTTCGCCCTCACTACGGACAAAGATCAGCCGATCGAACTCGAAGCAAACAGCGTCGAAATCGATGACCGGACAGGGATCAGCGTCTATCAAGGGAACGTCGTGATCCGTCAGGGCAGTATCCGCATCACCGCGGAAGAGGTAACCGTTTATCAAAAAGACAAGCGCACGGACAAAATTCACGCCGTGGGAAGGCCGGTAACTTACCAACAGGTAACGGACGACGGGAAAGAGGTCAACGGTCGGGCGCTGCAAGCCGAATACCACACCAGGAGCGATCTGTTGTACCTGATCGGAGACGCCCTGTTGACCCAGGGCCAAGACAGCTTTGCCAGCGACCGCATTACCTACGACCGCAAGAAGGCGCTGGTCAAAGCCGGTGCAAGCGCCAAAGGCAAAGAAAGAGTGCGCATCACCATAGATCCCAAGCGCAAATGAGCGCCCTCGAAGCGGTAGATCTGGTCAAACGCTACCACCAGCGCAGCGTAGTCAATGGGGTTTCACTGCGCGTTAGCAGCGGCGAGGTGATTGGGCTGCTCGGCCCCAATGGTGCGGGAAAAACCACTTCGTTCTACATGATCGTAGGCCTCATTGCAGCCGACGCGGGGAACGTCCGGATCGACGAGCACGACCTGACAGACCTTCCGATGCACTCACGCGCCCGCCTGGGCATAGGATATCTTGCTCAGGAACCCTCCGTATTTCGCAAACTCACCGCGGAACAAAACCTACTCGCCATCTTGGAAACCCGCCCCGAACTCAACCGGCTGCGCCGGACCCAACTGTGCGAAGAACTGCTGGAAGAATTGGGTATCGGCCACCTGCGGTTTCACCGCGCGGTCAGCCTCTCCGGAGGCGAGCGTAGACGTTTGGAAATTGCTCGGTGTTTGGCGGCTGAACCGCAGTTCATCCTGCTCGACGAACCATTCGCCGGCATCGACCCATTGGCGGTGGTCGACATCAAGCGAATCATCGCGCATCTGCAGCAGCGCGAAATCGGCATCCTGATCACAGACCACAATGTGCGGGAAACCCTAGATATCTGCAACCGGGCCTATATTATTAATGAAGGCAGGGTGTTGGCCGAGGGTGACCCACCAAGCCTGCTGAGCAATCGTGACGTTAGGACGGTCTACTTGGGGGAGCATTTCAGCATGTGACACAGGAAACGGGTACGCCATACGCCAACCCGGACCTGCTTCGTCGCGCGGCCAAGGAGGGCGTCTCGGCACGTTCTCTACCGGGGCTTTTGGGTTAAGATGTGAGGAATACAAATTGCATAAGAGATCTTGATTTCCCGCATGAAGCAGACCCTACAGCTTCG
>JAHEIA010000176.1 GCA_024639625.1 Chromatiales bacterium | reverse complement strand
AGGCCCCCTCCGCCGCTTTGTATTCCGGACTCAGATTGGCAGGCATGGCATCCTCAGTGTACCCCGCGTTCGGCTTCTCGCTCTTTATGCCACGGCGAGGCGGTCGGAGGCAAAGGAGCTTGGTCTGCGCCGTGCGGTGCGCCACCCCACACTCCGAGCTGCGGGCACAAGAAAGCCGGAACATCGGTCGAAAAAAAAACCAGCCGCACGCCTTCGAAAGGCGGTTGGCGCAAGAGGCAGACCACGACCTTGGGCGAAAAACCTTTCATCGCGGGCAAGAAAACTGGCACACTGTCGGGCGGCAAAAAAGAACCAGCAGCCTATATCGATTGGAGGAGCGAGAGTCTTATGTCTGATTCCGTGAAGTATCTGCTCAACGAAGCGGACCTGCCCAAATTCTGGTACAACATCGCGGCGGACCTGCCCGAACCGCTGCCGCCAGTATTGCACCCCGGCACCCAGCAGCCGATCGGGCCGGACGATCTGGCGCCGATCTTCCCGATGAGCGTGATCCTGCAGGAAGTCAGCACCGAACGCACCATCGAGATACCCGAACCGGTGCGCGACGCGTACCGCCAATGGCGCCCAGCCCCGCTCTATCGGGCACGGCGCCTGGAGAAGATGCTCGATACGCCTGCCCGGATCTATTACAAATACGAGGGCATCAGCCCGGCGGGCAGTCACAAGCCCAACACCGCCATCGCGCAGGCCTTCTACAACAAGCAGGAGGGAGTGAAGCGTATCACCACGGAGACCGGCGCCGGCCAGTGGGGTTCCTCCCTGGCCCTGGCCGGCTCGTTCTTCGGTCTGGAGATCGAGGTCTTCATGGTGAAGGTGAGCTTCAATCAAAAGCCCTACCGGCGCGCTTTCATGGAGACCTTCGGCGCCACCTGTACCGCCAGCCCGAGCGACACCACCGAATCGGGTCGGGCGGTGCTGCGCGAACACCCCGACAGCACCGGCAGCCTGGGGATCGCGATCAGCGAAGCAGTGGAGATGGCCGTGCAGCGCGACGATACCAAGTACGCCTTGGGCAGCGTGCTCAATCACGTGCTGCTGCACCAGACGGTGGTCGGCCAGGAGGCCATGCTGCAAATGGAGATGGCGGGTGATTACCCGGACAAGGTCATCGGCTGCGTGGGAGGCGGGAGCAATTTTGCGGGAATCGCCTTTCCCTTCATGGGCGAGCGCATCCGCGACGGCAAGAACATCGAGTTCATCGCGGTCGAGCCCTCCGCCTGCCCGACCCTGACCAAGGGGCCCTACGCATACGATTTCGGCGACACCGCCCATTTGACCCCGCTGGTGAAGATGCACACCCTGGGTTCCACCTTCGTGCCCCCGGGATTCCACGCCGGCGGCTTGCGCTACCATGGGATGGCCCCGCTGATCAGCCACCTGACCGCCCTGGGTTTCATCGCGCCGCGGTCGTACCATCAGACCGAATGCTTCGCCGCCGGCATTCAGTTTGCGAAGGCCGAAGGCATCATCCCCGCTCCCGAGGCCAATCACGCGGTCAAGGCGACCATCGACGAGGCCATACGCTGCCGCGAGGAAGGCACCAGCAAGGCGCTGCTGTTCAACCTGTGCGGGCACGGGCATTTCGACATGCAGGCCTACCGGGACTACATGGATGGCAAATTGGTGGATCAGGAATACGACCCATCGGAACTCGCGATGGCGCTGGCGGGCTTGCCTTCGGTAGCCTGAGTCTGCGCCGCGGCCTGCTGATCGCGGGCGCGTCGTTATGCAAACCCGGCTGGGCGCCCTCTCAGCCGGGTTTTTTCGCCTCCGATGACCCCGTTTTTCGGTGATCCCGGGAGCATGGAGAGGCGCCCGCTGTTTCGCAAACGGCCGGTCTTCGCCCGCACGACAGCGCGCTCATGGAATAACAGAGCGAGCCAGCCCGTCTTATACTCCTGATAGGGGGAGAAATATTCTGACCGATGGGTAATTTAATCAGATCGTTATTCAGCGCGCCCGGGTTACGCAAGGAAATTCACGACAGGCGCAGCCGGCTGTATCGGCTCGCCTACTCCTGGTGTCACGACACCGCCGTGGCAGACGACCTCGCCCAAGAGGCGCTCACCAAGGCCTTACGCAAGGGGAACCAGCTCCGCGAGAGCGAAAACCTCGACCGTTGGTTGTTCAGGATCCTCGCCAATTGTTGGAAGGACCATCTGCGGCGCTCCCGCGAGTTCGTCAATGTCGACGACGTAGTGCTCGAACACGACGCGTCGCCGGAACACCTGTATGGAACCAATGAGATCGTCTCCCGGGTTCGGGCGGCGGTCGCGAAACTACCCAACGGCCAGCGCCAGGTGCTAATGCTGATCGATCTGGAGGGCGTCTCCTATGCCAACGCTTCGGAGATCCTCGGTATTCCGGTAGGTACCGTCATGAGTCGCATCAGCCGCGCCCGAAATGCGCTGAAAACCCTGCTCGAGCAGCAGGAGACCGCCGCTGCCCATCCCACCCGACTGCATCGAATCAAATGAGCGATTCCAAAGAAATCTGTCGCGAGAAGCTCTCCGCCTTCGTCGACGGCGAGTTGTCCGCCGACGACCGGATCCACTTGCACGACCTGCTGAGCGGCGACACCGAGCGCACCGCAGAAGCCTGTCAGCTACGCAAGCTCAAGGAGATGGTGCGCGAGGCGTACCGCGAGGTGCCCGATCCCGCGCGTAGGGCCGCGGACCCGCTGGTTCGCTCCAGCGGACTGGCTCGGGCAGCTTCGGTCTTTTTGATCGTCGCTCTCAGTAGCGCCGCTGGATGGTATGGGCACCAGCAATGGGGCAACGTCACCGGCGAACGGGGACCTGGCGTTGACCGCATCGTTTCCATTGGCGAAAGAGATACCGAATCGAGCAGGATATTGCTCCATCTCGCCAGCGGCGACCAAGAGAAGATGCGCGTTGCGCTGCAGCAGTTAGAGTCGTTCGGCGAAAACGGGAAGAACTCGGCCCATCCGGTTCAGGTCGAATTGATCGTCAATGGGGACGGCTTGGACCTGGTGCGGGCAGACGCCTCCCCCTACGCGGAAAGGATCCGGCAGCTGCTCAGCGCGTACAGCAGCGTCTCCATACTCGCCTGCCGCAGAGCTATCGAACAGTCGAAGGCGGTCAAAGGAATTGACGTCCATCTCCTGCCGGGCATCTCGACCGCACCTTCTGCCCTGGAGCGCATCATTGCGCGGTTGCGCGACGGCTGGACCTACGTGAAAGTATAAAAACGGCCCCACGCCTGAGAATAAGGTAGAAGAAGGGCTGATTATAGGAATCACTTTTTTCGGCACTTGCTCTACGAAGATGCCCAAAATCCAAAGGTGCTCCGGGGCGTTCGAGTCGAGGGTGTCTGCAGCAAGGACGCGGCAGCCGAGCCTCCAGGGGTGAGGCCGAGAGAGAAAGCGCCAGTGACGCTTTTCCCGGCCGAACGGGCTCACCGCGGATGGTGAGCCCTGGGCCTGCCAGCGCAGCAGGACTGCGCAGCGCCCGCGGGGATTCACGGCGCCCCTCGAGGCGTATGCACCGGCGCGCGAGCACCCATAGCGGGCGGCATTCGGGTCGCTTTCGTCAGCCGGGTGGTTTGTGTCGAGGGGAACCGCGCGGGGGATAATCCAGGGTGCCTTGCAGCAGGTCTTTCTGCTCGTCTTCAAAATCCGGGAAAGGTAACTTGCTGCGCTGGCGCCATTGGTTTACCTCCTGCTCCGCCGCCTCGCGTTGAGCCGCGTCGGGCCGGGTGTCGCGCGTGAAATAGTTCACTTGGGAGGGAAAAGCGAAAGCTGTCCCGGACTCCTTCACGATATCCATGATCCGCAGCAACACGTCTTCCGCGATCGCCCGGAAGCTGTCCTGGGTCTGGCAACGAAGATAGACATGGATCTCGACATCGAGAGAGTAATCACCGTACCCGATGAATCGGGTTCGCATTTGGTCGGGTGAGGCCATCGGATGCGCCAATAACATCTCCCTGACCTTCGCGAGCACCCAGCGAAGCTGATCGGATGTCGTTTCGTATCTCAACCCCAGGGTGGTGCGCAACAGCCGTTGGTCTCGCTGCCCGAGGTTGTCGATCTTCATTACCGCCAGATCGGCATTGGGGATGCTGACCAACGACCGTTCCAGCGTGCGAATCCGGGTCGAACGCATACCGATCTCTTCGATCACGCCGATATCCTCGCCGAGCTTACAGAGGTCGCCAACGCGAAACGGCTTGTCGGCGAACAACGTCAGGCCGCCAATCACGTTCTCGATGGTCGGTCTCGCGGCGAGCGCCACGGCCAACCCGCCCACGCCAAGACCCGCCACCACCGGCGCCACCGCCCAGCCGAGGTACGCACTGGCTTCGACCACGACGAAAACGATCACCGAAATACCGACGATGCGGACGAGCAATTTCGTCAAGTGTGCGTTAACGCTGCCGACGGGACTACGCGTCGTTGCCACCAGGGCGGAAGCGAGCAGCTCGAAAATGGCAAAAATGCAGAAAACGGCGGAAGCGAAGGCGAAGATCAACGCCCCGCGTTTGATAAAGGCTTCGACCTTTCCTCGCAGGCCGATTACGTCGTCGACGTAAACGTCCAGCCCCCAGGCCAGCGCCACCAGACTGATAGCGACCGACAAGGTGCCGAAGCGCAAGTAGGGGAAGCGTTGTCCGAAACGATGATCCCATAACTGCCCGATTCGATAGACCCCACGGATCGCCGCAACGCCGAGCACACAAAAGCTCAACAGAGCGAACCATTTCCAGACAGGCCGATCGAATACCCGGGCGAAGGCCCAGCTCGGCAGTTCGCGCACCCAGTGTAAGGGAACGAATCCCCCCGGATTATCGATATAGATGTCTAGCAGGCCCGGTTCGGAGCCCCCAACATAGGGCTGATCCCTCACCCGGTCATAGAACTCTTGTGCACGCTCCACGCTTCTAGCGCTGAACAGGTACTGACCTTCTAGTTCGCCCTCGGTAACGCGGGCGATCACGATCTCCGTCCCCGGGACCATCCAGCGTTCTAGGTCTGCGCCCTCGCCCGGAATCTGGTCAGGCCGGGGCAGGTTCAAGCGGTCCAAGACCTCCTTGAGCAGCAAGGCGGAGTAACCCCCTACATCGAAATGGAGCGTGGGCGCCACCTGCCCGAGGTCGAGGCAATCGATCGCCTGGCGAAATGCGTGGGCAACCGCTTCGGCGCTCTCCAGGTTGAGGTAGGCTGCGTGCGCCGCGTTCATGTGGCCGAGAAAACTTTGCAGGGTTGCCCGCGGGCTGGAACGGTCTGGCGGCGCAAGCCGATCCTCGGCGCCAGCTGCCTGCAATGCGAGCGTACTCAACAACAGATAGGCTGCCAGCAGGCAGCGAAAACCGACGTTTTTCAGATCACCCATATCCATCATGTGAATTCGCCGAGATCACCCGCCGACAGCGAGACGGAATTCGCAATGCGCGCAGCCAGACGGGGCAAACAACTCTACTCGCCCGCAGTTGAGATGTCCTCACACAGATTGATGCCCCCGCGGATTTTGGCGCACTTCTGCGGCTGCCGACCACTAGCGCGAGCCACCCCCCACAGTTTGGCAATTGACCAATTCTTGCCGTGGGATGGCCACTTGCGACTTGAAAGAGCCAGCCCTTCCCGGATTGCCACCGATGGGAGTGGCCGGGATCCGATGCTACCGAATCCGTTGAACACCGATCAAGGCCAAAGCCGGAGAAACCGATCCGGACACCCGGGCGAGCACCCGGTTGAAGTTGGCGTTACCCTCGCTGGAGTATTGCTGCAGCCCGTAAGGTGGATAAGCACAGCGCATCCACCAACAGCCCTTAACCGAACAGCCGGAGGGCCGCGCCACTCACCTGCTGACGACTTTTGCCGGTGGTCAGCAAGGCCACTCGCACATACTGCGTGACCCGGGGATTGTCGTTCGGGTCGTTTCACCGATATACGGGTTCCAGGTTCGCCGCGTTGTCCGGCATCACGTCCAGAAAGTCGCCCGCTCGCGGCCTGTTGCCGGCGGGTGCGAAGACCACACTCTCCACGCCGAGGCGCCGCAGCCGCTCGACCGTCTCGCGCGCCGGCATTCCCTCCCAGAGCATCCACTGCGCCGGGTGTCGCTCGAGCACCCGGGCGAATTCCGCCCACTGGGTCGTGTCAGGGACCGCGTCCGGCTCCCACATGATGCTCTCGAGATTCATGCCAGAGCGGCGCGCCAGGTACTGATAGACTGGATGAGAGGCCAGTAACGGACGCTTGGGATCCGACGCGGTAATCTCCCGAAGCCGCGCGTCCAGCGCCAGCAGGTCGCTCCGTAGCGCCTGCTCCCTGGCCTCGAACTGGTGTTTAGCGCCGGGACGCCTGCGCACGCCCGACCAACGCGAGGTCCTGGACCGTGCGCACGGGCTCGCTGGTGGCGGGTCGCTGATACCGAGCGATCGCAACTACCGGCACCAGCTTCGCATCTATGAGGTGGAAACCACACGGCCCGGTCTCTCCAAGATGAATGGCCTGCGCCATTCCCATGCTCAGATCCGTTATGAGGAACTGACCCGTTGGTGGAAATCCCCGGCAGCCGGTGGACCACAGGTGAAAACCTTCACAGAAGAGCAAGAACAGAAAGATCACCAGGCTCGCCAAACAATCAGCCTCGAATGGAGGCACGTTCGCGAGCAAGTTACTGTAATTTATCTATCCAAATGAGATGCTTAAATAACTGACGAATCGCATG
>JAHEIA010000618.1 GCA_024639625.1 Chromatiales bacterium | reverse complement strand
TGTTGCCGTACAGGCTGCTGAGCTCCCCGGCGTGTTGCGCTGCGAAATTTAGCATCGCACGAAAATCTTTCAGATCCAGCAAAAGCATCCCGCGGTCGTCGGCCAGCTTGAAGACCACGTTGACCACCCCTTCCTGGGTCTCGTTGAGGTCGAGTAGACGCGAGATGAGCAGCGGGCCCATATCGGATATGGTGGTGCGTATCGGGTGTCCCTGTTCTCCGAAGAGATCCCAGCAGCAGCTTGGGAAACCGCGGAATCGGTAGTCCGCCAATCCGACCGATTCCGCACGCTGCAGCAATTTGGGGTGTGCGCTTCCCGCTTGGCTGATGCCGGAGAGGTCCCCTTTGACGTCGGCTAGGAATACCGGCACCCCGTGAGCGGAAAAACCTTCGGCGAGGATCTGCAGAGAAACCGTCTTGCCCGTCCCGGTCGCTCCGGCGATCAGACCGTGCCGGTTGGCGAGCGACAGGGAGAGGAATTGCTGCGTTTCTCCTTTTCCGACGAATACGCCGGGTGCGGTCTGCTCCATCTCGTTGTTTTCCGTTGTTAGGTCGTGCTAGGTGTGCTCGATAGCCCGAGATTGCGCCAGATCTCCAGGGTGGGCCCCGATTGGTTCATAGTGTAGAAATGCAGCCCAGGGGCACCCGCATCCAACAATCGTTGGCAAACTTTGCTCACCACCTCGATACCGAAGGCGCGGATACTTGCCACGTCGTCACCGAAGCCCTCCAGCCGTTTGCGGATCCAGCGCGGGATCTCAGCGCCGCAAGCGTCCGAGAATCGCGCCAGCTGAGTGAAGTTGCTGATGGGCATGATTCCCGGGACCACTGCCAGATCGATGCCCAGCCGCTCACAGTCGTCAACGAAGCGGAAATAGGCGTCAGGGTTATAGAAATATTGGGTGATTGCCCCGTTGGCGCCGGCGTCGACTTTGCGCTTGAAGTTGCGCAGGTCTGCTTCCGCGCTTGCCGCTTGGGGATGAACCTCGGGGTAGGCTGCGACCTCGACGTGGAAATATTCGCCAAACGCAGAGCGAATTAGCGCCACCAGTTCGTTTGCATAACGCATTTCGCCGTGTCCGCCGAGACCCACGCCGGAGGGCAAGTCACCGCGCAATGCGACAATGCGGCGGATGCCTTGCTGCCGGTAGCGCTCGAGGAGGCGGGTGATTTCTTCCACCCCGGCACCGATACAGGAAAGATGCGGGGCGGTTTCGAGACCTGTGGAGCGCAGCCAGTCCACGGTTTCGAGGGTGCGGTCCCGGGTCGAACCGCCGGCCCCATAGGTTACGGAGAAATAGGCCGGACCGAGCGCCGCGAGTTCGCGCACTGTATCTTGGAGCTTTGCCATGCCGGCTTCCGTCTTCGGCGGAAAGAGTTCCATGCTGAAGGCCGGCGCGAACTGATTCTGCGAGTCCATTTGTCCCCTGCTGTCCGGGAGCGCAGGCTTCGGGGGGGCTGCTGGCCCCCTACGCGCTGCGTCTCTGGTTCAGTAGCGATACATCTCTGGTTTGTAGGGCCCGTCTACCGGGATGCCGAGATATTCTGACTGCTGCTCCGTAAGTTGCGTCAAGTGGGCGCCGATCTTTCCCAGATGCAGTCTCGCCACCTCTTCGTCAAGTTGCTTCGGCAGGGTGTAGACCTTGTTCTTGTAGCGCTCGCCGTGATTCCACAGCTCAAGCTGAGCGAGGGTCTGGTTGGAAAAAGAATTCGACATGACGAAACTCGGGTGGCCGGTCGCGCAGCCGAGGTTGACCAGGCGTCCCTCGGCGAGCAGGATCATCCGCCTGCCGTCGGGGAAGATGATGTGGTCGACTTGCGGCTTGATGTTTTCCCACTGATAGCGACGCAGGCTGGCGACGTCAATTTCGTTGTCGAAATGGCCGATATTGCACACGATCGCCTGGTCTTTCATGGCCGCCATGTGGTCATGCGTGATCACGTGGAAATTACCCGTTGCGGTGACGAAGATGTCCCCGACAGGGGCGGCCTCGTCCATGTGAACCACGCGATATCCTTCCATTGCGGCTTGCAGCGCGCAGATGGGGTCGATCTCGGTGACCAGGACAGTGGCTCCGAGTCC
>JAHEIA010000175.1 GCA_024639625.1 Chromatiales bacterium | reverse complement strand
GAGAGTGTCCGTCTGGTACTCCAGCCTGGTTTGATCAGCGATCAGAAGAAGCTTGCCCTGTGGCACAAGGCGGGGCGGAGGAACGCCTATCTGGTCGGATTCTTGGCTGCGTTGCCGGATCAACTGCCGTTGGCGGTTTCGGAGCATCCGGGTTTGCGAACCCGTTACAATTGTCTGGAGAGGCTTGCTGGCGGTGGCAATCCCTGTGCGGAGTTGTTGCTGCGGATTCTGCAGGCGCCCGGGCAGGCCTTTCTCGATACCGTGCAAACCGTTCTCAAGAAGCCGGCGACCCAGGAGGTGGTGAATGCCACCCTGGACCTCGTGGCAGACTATTTTCGTCCGCTGCGCCCGGAGGGTGATCCGGATTTGCCGATCGAGGGGCTCATCGAGGAGGCCGCGGGGTTCTGCGGGAAAGCAGATGCGGCAGGCTGCCTTCATGCGGCCCCTGAACTGGAGTCCCAGATCAGGGCCATGCGGGTGCTCTCCGGAGTCGGCTACGGTATCTTGCGCCCGGCGCTTGGCGGGACCACGGCCATTGGCAGCTTGATGCGGCGCAAGCTAGAACCCACGATGAGGCTCCTCAGGTTGCAACTAGAGGCACTGCGTGGGACGACCTGACCTGGTTGGTCGCCCGAGCATCGACATTTTGCCCCATTCGAGCAAGCCATCATCCGGGCGGAAGATCTGGATCACCGCTGGCGCGGCGACAGCGTAAGGCTGCTGGTGCTATTGCTGGGTCGCAAGCCACCCGAACCCGGAAGGCCCGGGATTGTAATTATACGCATATCAACTACGCTTATTGCTTTCGTGCCCAGGACTCCCTGTTTATCTGCTGAACCATGGGTTGGCTTGTCCGGGCGCACGCGGCGGATCGCTGGCGTATCGTGCTGTACAACGAGCAACGATTCGCCAACCCAGCGGAGGATGCAATGGCAACCGATCGATTACTCAGCCTGTCGCAGGCGGCTCGTTTGGTGGGTGTTCGGCGTAAGACCCTGCAGCAACTGATACAGGAATCCAAGCTGCAGGTCTTCGAGGGTGCGATTCGCGAATCCGAATTGCTGAAGGAATTCCCCGAGGCCCGATTTGAACAATCCGGGATGGTTGAGCGCATGCATCGGATCCGGGAGGGGGCTCTGTTCAAATGCCCGCGTGAGAACCGGCCGAGCGCCGAGCAGCTCGCCGGCGAGCTTCACCGGCTGCGTCTGCAATTGGTGGAAACCCGACTTGAGCTGGAATCCTATCAACAGCTGACGGCCGAATTTCAAGAACGTCTCTACGATCTGCAGGAACATTGCGACCATCGACAGGCCGCCATGCTGGGAACGGTGATCACCTGGTTGGGCGGCCAACTCAGCCGGCATCGCTGAGGCGGTACAACTCGTCGTAGCGGCATTGCTGTACAGCCTACCCGGATCGTCGAGGAGGTTTCAACGACGGCGCGGAGAGCGGCGAGGGCGTCCCCGATAGGCTGCTATTTCTTGAATGATGGTCTGGAAAGGCAGCTTTTCCAGACTGCCGAAACGCGTACCCGCCTGCTCCAGAAGGCCGAATACGTCCTCCACGGATGTTTCGGGCGGCTGCTCCGGCTGGACGGCTCGCTGCAGCCCCCGCAACCCCCCGACCTGGATGCGAATCGCTTTGCCGTGGGGTAGAGCACCCGGTAACACGCTTGATCTGAGGGCAAAACGTGCCTGCAAGCGCAGCAACCGGAGAAACTCCGAGCATTGATGCTGTCCGTTATCCGACAGGCAGTGCACGCCCTCTCGCTCGGCGATGCAGAAACGCTCCGCCTGCGAACAGCCGCATTGATTGGTCAGAACACTCTTCTCGTACAGGCAGGAGCGCTCATTGACTTCGCGGTAGGTCTTACGGAAGGTCTCGTTGTCCATGCGAGGGTCTGCACAGGCTCAACGCAGGCGCTCAACCGGTCTTGCCGGTGAAGCGGTCGAGGTTGCGCCGGTCGCGCTTGCTGGGGCGCCCTCGCGTGGGTGGGCCGGTCTGGGCACGCACTGCCCGTTGCAGCTCCGTTCGCCGCTGGCGTTCCAACCGACTTGCGTCGTCCTCGGTGTACAGGGAGGCGGCCTCGGTCGCCGGTCTCCTCTGCCTGTTGAGTCCCGCCACCCGTACGTCCCACTCCAGCGAGCCCTTGTGGATGCGCAGTCGGTCTCCGGGCTTGACCTCTTTTCCGGGTTTCGTACGCTGGTCGTTGAGGTGCACCTTGCCGCCGTTGATCGCTTCCGACGCGAGCTGGCGGGTCTTGAAGAAGCGTGCTGCCCAGAGCCACTTATCGAGGCGCATTCGACTCGGCTGCTGAGCGGAATCGGACATCAGGTCGGGGAGTCGTCGGATGCGTCTTCCGCATGGGCCACGGCGCTTTGCGGAGTCGGCTCCAGACCCAGCAAATCGTCGAGTTTGCCGAAGGCGTCAAGTTCCGCAAGATCGTCGTAACCGCCCACATGGTGGTCGTCGATGAAGATCTGCGGTACCGTACGCCGGCCGCTGCGCTCGATCATCTGGCGTATCAGTTCGCGGTCGCCCTCGATGCGCAACTCCTCGAAGTCGACGCACTTGCGGCTCAGCAGTGCCTTTGCGCGGACGCAATAGGGGCAGATCCGGGTGGTGTACATCTGTACTTTCGGCATCTTTCAAGTCCTGTGGTTGTGCATGAAAAGCATCCTAGCAACAGGGCTCAAGGCGGTCTAGCGGGGATATTCCCCGATATCTCCGCGGCTTCCGGGATTGAGCCAGGCTCGGTCGGGGCATATGCTCTGCGTCGGAGCGCGCCGCGTAGCTGTTGCCCGACGAGGATTGGGCATGCGGTGCCGTGAACACGAAGTGCGGTTCACCGGGCGCCATTGGGATTGGGCTCGGCCAAAACAGACGGCTGCCCGCGGGCCGCGCTCGCTGGGATCGATGCGCCCGTGAGCGCCGTTCCTTTTGCGCCACCCCGTACAACAACCGAGGAGAGGTTGCCAAAAATGTTTCCGGATCGTCCGAAAGCCGTCTATCGCAAGGAGTATTCGCCGCCTGGGTTTCTTATCACCGATGCCACTCTGGAGGTGGATCTCGCGGACGAAGAGGTTCTGGTGCGGTCGCGACTGGTTTTCAAGCGCAATCCGGCAGCGTCCCGCAGCGAGGCGTCGCTGCGCCTTGATGGCGAGGATCTGGAACTATTGGAACTCAAGCGGGACGGCACGGCGCTGGCTGGGGAAGACTATACCTTGGACGCGCAGGGCCTCTCTCTGCACGCGGTCCCCGACCATTTCGAACTCGAGACCCTGGTTCGGCTGCGACCGCAGGAAAACACTCGGCTCGAGGGGTTGTATCGATCCGGGCCCCTGTTTTGTACTCAGTGTGAAGCCGAAGGGTTCCGGAGGATCACCTACTACCTGGATCGTCCCGACGTGATGGCGAGGTTCCGGACCGCAATCAGCGCCGATAAGGAAAGATATCCGGTACTGCTGTCGAACGGGAATCCGGTGCTGCGGCAGGATCAGCCGAATGGACGTCATCGTGTGGTCTGGGAGGACCCGTTCCCCAAACCAAGTTACCTGTTTGCACTAGTCGCCGGGGATTTGCGGCACGTCGAAGATCGGTTCACCACCCGGTCGGGAAGGTCGGTGCTGCTACAGTTGTATGTCGAGCCGGGAAATCTCGACAAGTGCGGCCACGCCATGCGCTCACTGCAGCGCGCCATGCTCTGGGACGAGACGGAGTACGGGCGTGAATACGATCTCGATGTCTACATGATCGTGGCGGTCAACGACTTCAACATGGGGGCGATGGAGAACAAGGGACTCAACATCTTCAACTCGAAGTTCGTGCTCGCGCGCCCCGATACCGCGACCGACCGGGATTTCCAGGGCATCGAGGGAGTCATTGCCCACGAATACTTTCACAATTGGACCGGCAACCGAATCACCTGCAGGGATTGGTTTCAGCTCAGTCTCAAAGAAGGGCTCACCGTATACCGCGATCAGGAGTTTTCCGCCGCCATGGGCTCGCGCGGGGTGAAGCGCATCGAGGACACGCGATTGCTGCGGGCTCACCAATTTGCCGAGGACGCAGGCCCCATGGCGCATCCGGTGCGACCGGATTCCTACATCGAGATCAACAATTTCTATACTTCGACGGTCTATGAAAAGGGCGCCGAGGTGGTACGTATGCAGGCGAAACTGTTGGGCCCCGATCGATTCCGCGCGGGCACGGATCTGTATTTCGCACGTCACGACGGCCAGGCGGTGACCACCGACGATTTCGTTCGCTGTATGGAAGACGCAAGCGGCCGCGATCTGTCCCAGTTCAAACGTTGGTACACCCAGTCGGGTACACCGGAACTCCATGTCGAGTCGGTGTACGACCGCGCAGCCGGAAGCTACACGCTGCACTTTGTGCAATCCTGTCCGGATACGCCCGGGCAGAAAGACAAACTGCCGTTCCACATCCCGGTTGCCGTGGGCCTGTTGGATTCCCGTGGTCTGGATATCCCCTTGCAACTAGACGGCGAGGCCCGGCCCAGCGAAGGCACCCGGGTGCTCGAGGTGCGGGACCGCCGCCAGAGTTTTTGCTTCGTCAACCTGCCGGAGGCCCCGCGGCTTTCCATACTGCGGGGTTTTTCGGCGCCGGTGAAGGTTCTCTATGACTACAGCGACGAAGACCTCATGTTCCTTATGGCCCGGGATTCCGACCCCTTCAATCGCTGGGACGCTGGCCAGGTGCTTGCGCAGCGTCTGCTCCTCGCGCTCGCCGACGACTTTCAGCCGGGGGCTACGCTCCGCGTACCCGATGGCTTTGTCGGTGCCTTCCGCAGCGCGTTGCTGGACCCCGAGGCGGACAAGAGTCTGCTGGCAGAGGTTTTGACGCTACCGTCCGAGACCTACCTGGGCGACCAGATGGCGGTGGTGGATGTAGAAGCGATCCACGCCGTACGCGAAGCGGTGCGCAGCCATTTGGCGCGCGCCTTGCGCGAGGATCTTTTGCGTGTCCATGACGCGAATCAAGAGGTCGGCGACTATGACATCTCGCCCACTTCGATAGCGCGGCGCGCGCTGAAAAATCTTTGTCTCGGCTACTTGATGCAGTTGCCGGACGCCGACGCTCGGGAGCTCTGTATGCGCCAGTTTCAGGGCGCGCACAACATGACCGATGTGATCGCTGCGCTGGCGGCGCTTTCGCATTGCGCCTGCGCGGAGCGTGAGCAGGCCCTGCAGCAGTTTGCTCGGCGTTGGGGGAGCGATCCGCTTGTCATGGACAAGTGGTTTAGCATCCAGGCGACCTGCAAACTGCCGGACACCCTGGACCGAGTGGAGGCGCTGCTCGCCCATCCGGCTTTTTCCATGCGCAATCCGAACAAGGTACGGAGCCTGATTGGCGCCTTCTGCGCGGGCAATCCAGCGCGCTTTCACGCCGCCGATGGTGCGGGCTATCATTTCCTCGCGGACCGAGTGCTGGAGCTGGACGGCTTGAATCCGCAGGTGGCTGCCCGGTTGCTGCGCAGCATGCTGCGCTGGCGGCGGTTCGATCCGCGCCGCCAAGAGATGATGAAGCTTCAGCTACAGCGGGTAGCCGGCAGTCGAGGGCTGTCGAACGACGTATTCGAGATTGCCACCAAAAGCTTGGAGAACTCATGAATGCCCTGATCATAGCCGCTCACGGCAGTCGCCGTGAGGCTTCCAATGAAGAGATCCGACAACTCGCGGCCGCTTTGCGCAGCCAGGGGGGAGACCGCTTCGACCTGATTGCACACGCATTTCTCGAGATCGCTGAACCTTCTATCCCTGACGCCATCGGAGTTGCGGTCGAGGCCGGCGCGCAAGACGTCGTTGTGCTGCCTTATTTCCTTTCCGCCGGACGCCACGTGGCCAGCGACATTCCGGATGAGATCGCGCTTGCGCAACGCCGCCACCCTGGGGTGCGGATGCGCGTCACGCCCTATCTGGGCTCCGCGCCTGAGATCGCTGAATTGGTACTCTCCCTGACTGGCGTTAGCGATCGAACCTGATCGCCGAAACTGGCATTGACTCAGAGCCCGGACAACGACTGGGGCCGGTCGACGCCAGGCCGCGAGGGGTCCCGTGTGCCTCGGCGAGTACCGCCGAAGGTGCAACATGGCCGGGTCAGGCCCGTCGTCCGACGCCTAGAAACCGATCAAGCACCGCGTGATCCCCTGCAGGGCAGGACCCGGTGGAAATTTCAGCTATAGTTCCTGCACATTTCAGTCGTCCAGAGGGAAACCATGGGGAGAATCTTCGTCGCTGTGGTGCTGGCCTGCAGTTGTACCCTAAGCGTAGCGGCCCCGGATCGGGTGTTGGTGCCGGGGGGCGTTTTTCCCATGGGGTGCTCGGTGGGGGATGCGGATTGCGAGAATGACGAGGGCCCGCCAGGGGGCGCCAAGGTGCGCGTTCCCGCATTCTGGATCGACCGCTTCGAAGTTTCCGTGGCCGAGTATCGGGCCTGTATCGAGGCGGGAGCGTGTCCGTCGCCTAAGGATCACCAGCGCAACAAGTACTGCAACCTGGGCGCCCCGGGGCGCAGCGACCACCCGGTGAACTGCGTTGACTGGCAGGAAGCAGTGGACTATTGCACCTGGGTTGGCGCACGTTTGCCAACCGAAGCCGAGTGGGAGAAGGCCGCCCGCGGCGGTTCGCTGACGCGCTATCCTTGGGGGCGGGACGTCAGCTGCGCGCAAGCCGTGCTCGACGATGGCAAGACCGCGGGATC
>JAHEIA010000174.1 GCA_024639625.1 Chromatiales bacterium | reverse complement strand
GGCTCAACTGGCAAACCGGGGACTGTTGGCCGGAGGTTCGCCATGAAACACAGGGCCGTGTTGGCGCTGGTTGCGGTCTTCACCGTGCTTTCGCCGTCGTTTGCCTTCGGTATGATCGGGCTGGATATCGACAAGGAGCTTCTGCTTCTCAAGGAAGGCCGAAGCGAACTGCATATCTCCGGCGCCCAGTTTCGGATCGCCGTATTCGCGTTCGAGGACCCGGATCAGACCGGTCTGGGCAATGCCCTCGCCCGCCTGTTGAGTCACGACATCCTGGTAAACAGTCGGCTACGCTCCATCGGGGTGCTGTGGTACTCCGGGGGCGTGTCGTCCCCCGCGCCCGGCGCGCTCAATTATTACGACAAGGTGGAGGTCCTGACCGAGGCGCAGCAGGCCACCATCGCGGTATGGGGTGTGGTGCGCCGCCAGGGCGGGCGACTCATCGTCGATACCTACACCCAGGTCCCACCACACACCTTGCGCAAGGCGTTTCACTGGCGATTCCGGTTACCGAGGGCTATGGGAGGTAGTGAGCTTCTAGTGCAGCTCAATCCGGATCGGATCTTTCTCCAGCGCCTCGAGCTGACGCTCGCCGAGGGCGAACAGCTAAAGGCGAGCGCGGCGCGGCTCAACGAACTTCGGAAAAAGGATGGAGACGATCAACCGGTCATCGCCACGCTGCCTATGGACTCCGTCTATTTTCTCCAGAAGCGCAAGCAGGATTGGGTCTTGGTGAACGCCGGTGAAGAACGGACCGGTTGGGTGCGGGCACGCGGTTATTGTGCGGAGGCGTGCGCACCGCTACTCTCCGCTTCCAAATTCGTTTCCGGATTGCTGGCGTTCATCCAGTCTCACCGCCAACCCAAGGTCGATCCGTCATTGACGGACGATGCCAAAGCGGTGCGTGATCAGTTGCTGGCGTTACGGGCGCTCGACGAGGCGCCGCCGGAGATCTCCGACCGCGAGGCGCTGCAGGTGATCGACCACTGGTTCACACCGACCGCGACAGGGTTCAGCGTCCCACCCGGCGGCGCAGCCATGGCAAACCTGCGCGCCGTGATCGAGATCGTAGGTGCGTTGAAACGGGAGTCCTTGGAACAAGGCATCAGTGGCGGCGGACCGGACGATCGCGCTTTCGACCGGCTTGAACTCGACCGCGCCTGGGTTGCCGGAATTGCGGACCAACTGGCTGACGCATCGATGATCGATCCGCGCAATGCGATCGTCCTGCAGAATCTGTCGGTCCTGTTCCATTACGTCGGCGACACGGCTCGCGCCCGGCTGGCCGAAAGCTTGGCCGAGGATGCGCGGACCCTGTCCCGCGCTGCGGGGATCACGCAGTAAGGACGGTTCGCGGGATCGATCGACCAAAGGGAATCCGCTCCCGTCCAACTCGCGGGAATCCAGCGGGAACACCGAGTTCCCGCACCCGCGGATCGGTCAAGTCCAGGCCCCAATAGCGTAGAACCGTGAGGCGGTGCATCACCCGGCGCCGCGCGGCTTCCGGCACGTTGGCACGCACCGAGCATCACGCCGAGATCGTTCTATCATTTGATACTGGAGTCCGCGCATCGAAAAATCGTTGTTCGTACGAGGCCGCGGGGCTCGCTTTTTTGCATCCAACCAACTTTTTGCTTGAATCGAGCGGAGTACGGCCCGACGAAACGGCGCGCTAGGCGCGAAATTCCGGGAGCGCGAAGCCACTAACGAAACCGGTTCGAGCTTCGTCATCACCGAGCTGACACGGAGTATTGACATGAACCAAGACAACCAGCGGACGAGTGTGAGGCACGGGTCCGCGGACGATCTAGAGAAGGCGAGTCTCGACACGGTCTATCAATTACTCCGAACCTCGGCCGACGGGCTGACCTCGGCGGAGGCCAAAGCCCGGCTCGAGAAGTACGGGCGCAACGAGCTGGTAGACAAGGAGATCAGCGACCTGGAAAAGTTTCTCCGCTTCTTCTGGGGACCCATCGCTTGGATGATCGAGGCCGCTGCCGTACTTTCGCTGTTGATGGGACATTGGGCGGACCTCACCATCATTCTGGTACTGCTGCTCTACAACGCCGTCTCGGGTTTCTGGCAGGAGCGCAAGGCGTCCAATGCCCTGGCCGCATTGAAGGCGGGCCTTGCACCCAGGGCCACAGTACTGCGCGACGGGGAGTTCTCCACCATCGATGCCGCCGAGATCGCCCCTGGAGATGTGGTAAGGATCAAGCTGGGTGAGATCGTGCCCGCAGACGTGCGGTTCATCGACGGGGAATACATCAGCATCGACCAGGCTGCGCTGACCGGCGAGTCGCTTCCGGTGAGCAAGAAGATCGGCGACGAGGGGTACTCCGGGAGCATCGCCAAAAAGGGCGAGATGAGCGCGGTGGTCATCGCTACGGGGAACAACACCTTCTTCGGCCGCACCGCGAGCCTGGTGGCGAGCGCCGGAGGTGGGGCTTCGCATTCGCAGCAGGCAACCACCCAGATCGGCGACTTCCTCATCACCATCTCGGTGATCCTCTGCGTGATCCTGGTGGGATTCGAACTCTATCAGGATATCGTGGTGAAACATCCCTGGGAATGGTCCGAGCTAGCCGACATCGCACGTATGGTGCTGGTGCTGCTGATCGCGTCCATCCCGGTTGCGATGCCGACGGTGATCACGGTCACCAACTCCCTGGGCGCTCAGAACCTGGCGCGCAAGAAGGCCATCGTCTCCCGACTCGAGGCCATCGAAGAGCTCGCGGGCGTCGATATCCTGTGTTCGGACAAGACGGGCACCCTGACCAAAAACATCCTGTCCCTGGGCGATCCGATCCTGTTCGCTGCAAAGAGCGCCGATGAACTGATCCTCGGCGGCGCGTTGGCTTCCGAGACGGGCAGCGAGGACGCCATCGACAAGGCCGTGAGCGGCGGCCTGAAAGACCCCAAGGCCCTGGACGGTTACCGGGTCACCAGGTTCGTGCCATTCGACCCGGTCGGCAAGCGCACGGAAGCGGACGTCATCGACGCTCGAGGTACGGCGCGGAGATACACCAAGGGCGCACCTCAGGTCATCATCGAACTGTGCAGGCTCGACTCCGAGACCGAGGTCGCGGCTAACAAGACCGTGGCGGACCTGGCCGCCAAGGGCATGCGCGCCCTGGGGATTGCGAAATCGACCGACCAAGGCAAGAGCTGGAGTTTTCTCGGCATTCTGTCGATGCTGGATCCGCCCCGGGACGATTCCAAGGCCACCATCCAGCAGGCCAAGGAACACGGGCTCCGGGTCAAGATGGTCACCGGCGATGATGTGGCCATCGGCAACCAGATCTCCGGACAATTGGGCATGGGCACCCATCTCGTCGCGGCCGCGGATCTGTTCTCCAAAGACATGGACATGGACCATCTGTCGGCCCGAGTTGAGGAATGCGTCGATCGGGCGGACGGATTTGGCCGGGTATTCCCCGAGCACAAGTACGCCATCGTCAAGGCATTGCAGGAACGAGGGCTCGTGGTTGCCATGACCGGCGACGGTGTCAACGACGCCCCCGCGCTCAAGCAGGCCGACTGCGGCATCGCGGTAAGCGGCGCCACCGACGCCGCCCGGGCCGCTGCGGCGCTGATCCTTACCGCCCCCGGCCTATCGACCATCATCGACGCCATCGACGAGGCGCGCAAGATCTTCGAGCGCATCATCAACTACATCCTGTTTCGGGTCACGATGACCCTGGACATCATGTTCGTGGTGGTTCTGGCAACGGTATGCTTCAACTTCTCGCCGCTGACTCCGGTCATGATCATCCTGCTGGCCCTTTTGGACGACATACCGATCATGACGATCGCCTATGACAACACCCTGCTACCCAAGGAACCGGTGCGCTGGCACATCCGGCGGTTGTTGTTCGTTTCCAGTTTCATGGGCCTGATGGCGGTGACGCAAAGCTTCGGCCTGCTGCTCATCGGCATGGAATGGCTGAGCAATCCGCAGTGGCAGTCCTGGATCAAGCTGACCCAAGAGCAGATCCAGACCGCTGTCTTCCTGCAGATCGTCGCCGGCGGTCATCTGCTGCTGTTCGTGATGCGCTCCCGAGCAACCGTATTCAGCCGTCCCTGGCCGGCCGCGCCTCTGTTTTGGGCCATTGTGGGGACTCAGATCTTCGCCGTAACCATGTGCGGTTTCGGCTGGTTCGTGTCCGCGCTCCCCTGGACCATCATCGGGCTGGTATGGCTCTACATGCTAGCCTGGGTGGTTGTCCTCGATTGGGTCAAGCTGGCGCTCTATAGCAGAATGCAACAGGGTACCTGTCGGCCAAAATGGTATGCGCGGTTCCTCAGGGGACGCCACCCCGCTCACGCGGCTGCTCGGGCAGATAACGCACCCGCATAGCCCCTTCAGACTCCACCCGGATGGCCTACCGGCCATCCGGGTGCGGATACCAAAGGCAAGACGAACAATGAAAACCCGAAGGCTCAGCGCCGCAGATTCAATTGCGCCTCCAGAACGACGCTGCTCCCGACACGTTCACTGATCAACTGCTTGAGCCTGTCGACGTCGCCTTCGTCCAGCCCCTTCGAGGAGCTCAGGACGAGACGCACCAGGGGCGGCGTGCCTGTTCTGACCTCAAGGATGCGCAGGCCGACCTGCTGGCCGGCGAGTTCGATCTCTCCGCTGGGGATCTCCTGCACGATTCTCCCCTGCTCCACCAGATCACGGAAGGCGATGTAGAGCGGCGCAGTAATGCCCGCGGCCAGCAGCAAGGCGATCGCGAGCCCTTTCCTTGCGAGTTTGAATGGGGCAAAGCCCATCACCAGGAAGGTCGCGCTGGCCGCCAGCGAAATACCGACCAGATTGGTGATGAAGAGCAAGAGCGCACCCTTGGCCATCGACCATTCGCCCCACCCTATCCCGATGCCCGCAACGCTGAGCGGCGGCACCAAAGCAACGGCGATCGCCACCCCCGCGAGGCTCTTCGCGATTCCTTCCTTCGCGTGGGCATAGGCCCCCGCCACACCGGAGATGACGGCGACGCTCAGATCGAGCAGGGTCGGCGAGAGACGCGCCTGCATCTCCGTGGTGAGATTTTCCAGCGGCATCAGCCAGGCGACGCAGACAGCACACAAGAGGCCGGACCCAACGCCGATCAGCAACGTCCGCAGAGAGTTGCGGATCAAAAACGGTTCGGTACGCGCCAGGCCCATGGCGAGCGAAATGATCGGAGACATCAAGGGCGCCAGGATCATGGCACCGATAATGACGGGCGCCGAATTGGCATAAAGGCCCGCTAGGGCCAGCAGGACGCTCAGGATCGTCAGCACCAGGTAGGGCGATGAAAGCGTAGCGTTCTCGCGCAGCGAGACGAAAAGTTCGCGATATTCCTCCTCGCTTGCGTGGCTGAAGATCGGAAGCGGCTTCTCCGCCAGTTGCCGGGCCGTTTCATCCACCGGCAGTTGGCTCAGCTTGATACTGTCCTTGGCCTGTACTTGATCCTCGCCGAGGGCCAGCGCGGGTCCGGGCAAGACACGCATACGCTGCTCGAGGATGCGGAACTCGATCTCCTTGGCGCTCACCAGCGCGCCATCCAGCGAATAATTGGCCCCTCTCGGCGCCTCGAGTAGAACCCGGTCGCTGCGAAAGAGACCTACTGCGCCCGGCAAGCGGGACAAGCTGATCTTCCTCGGCAGCATCAAACGCAGCAAGACCCAGAAGTAGCTGAGAACACTGCGCGGCGCGAGCGCGAGCATGGTGAGACGGCCGTCGGAAATGCTCAATGCCTCGGAAAAACAGCGCCCGATCAGCGTACTCTGCGTATACTCCATGACCACCAGACCGAAGGCCGCCAAGGTGATCTTCCGCTCCTTGCCGATAGTCAGCTTGTAGCTGCGAAGCCGGAGATCTCGCAACCCCCTAAGAGAGCGAAAGAAGGTGCTGCGGCGCGTCGGCGGGCGGTTGGCATCATAGGGCCGTAGGGCGAGCACCTCGCCGATGACGACCGAGGAAAACACGACCTGACCATTACAAGTGAGAACATCGGCCTCGATCGCCTGAGCATCCAGGTAGTGGCGGAAGACCTGCTCCACACTGCCCTTTACACCCACGGTGCGCGTTGCGCGCTCGGCCTCGGAGTGTGGCAGCAGTCCGATCTCCCATTGCCGCTCCACGGCCAGGAGCGCAAGCTCCCGGATCTCAGCGACTCCGAGATACAGCAGAACTCGGGCTCCGGCGGGTGGCGTACTGCGCTTCTCCCACCCCAGGTCGATGAGCCTCCGATCCGCTGCAAGTTCAACGAGCGATGGGACGTCCAGTGTGCCGTCGTGGATCAGATAGAGGTCCGCATCCGCCGGACTCTCCTGTTCCCTGTCACCCATTAGCGTACCTCGGTTCTCGATTAGGAGCGCAGCTGACCCACAGCGACTCTACGCGGTCTCCCGCCCGGCAGGCCCAACGCTGATCATGATGAAGCCGACCAGGAGCGTTACCGACACCCCGGCAACCAACGGTGCCGCGATCGCGTGATGGGCCACATACAGCACCCAGTGCAGGCCATCGGTAATCTCGGCGTCTCCGTGCTCCACCGACACGACATGCAGCGTGCCGCGGAACGGGGAAAGGATGCGGGTGCTGTAACAGCGCGCGGGCGTGGGATCGGGATCCCGATCCTCGTGTTCAGCCAAGGTCAGATTCCTTGCCCTTTCGGGACACCATCATCGCCACGAAACCATAGGCTACCAGGGGATCGGCTCCCCGTTGCGGAAGAAACCACCGCTCGGCCCAT
>JAHEIA010000617.1 GCA_024639625.1 Chromatiales bacterium | reverse complement strand
CCCCTGCGGATACCTCGGCGACCCAAGCGGGCGCTGCCACTGCACCGCCGAACAGATCGCGCGTTATCGCCGCAGGATCTCCGGTCCGCTGCTCGACCGCATCGACATCCAGATCGAAGTTCCCGCTATCCGCAGCGCTGACTTGAGCCAAGCCGCGCTGCAGGGCGAGACCAGCGCGGAAGTCCGCCAGCGGGTTGCTAAGGCACGAGGGCGTCAATTGGAGCGGTCCGGTCAGCCCAACAGCCAGCTCACGCCGCCGGAAATCGAGCGCTACTGCAGACTCGATAGCAAAACCTACAGCATGCTGCACCGCGCGCTGGAACGACTCGGCCTCTCGGCGCGCGCCTACCACCGTGTACTAAAGGTCGCACGCACCATCGCAGACCTGGCCGAAAGACCGAATATCGAACTTACCCATGTGAGCGAGGCCCTCGGCTACCGAAAGCTGGAGCGCGTCGCGCATCCTGCAAACTGAAAGGCCGTCGACCGGGGTTCGTTGTTTTGGCACCCCGAGTGGCTTGGTACACTCGCCCAATGCTGCTACTGCAAAATGTTAGCCTGCGCCGCGGAGGGAATCTGCTCCTCGAGGACATCACGCTGCGCATCCATGCCGGCCAGAAGATTGGGATCACCGGGGCGAACGGAAGCGGCAAGTCCAGCCTCTTCATGCTGCTGCTTGGCGAGCTCGCGGTAGACGCCGGCGAGCTGCGCATCTCCGGTCAACCCACCATCGCCCATGTCGCGCAGGAGACGCCGGCCGTTGACTCGGCAGCGATCGAGTACGTCATCGACGGCGACAAGGAGCTGCGCAGGGTCGAGCGGGCCCTTGCGCAGGCGGAGCGATCGGCAGACGGGGAGCGCCAAGCCTTGCTCCACGGCGTCCTCGACTCCATCGGCGGATACGCCGCACGCAGCCGGGCGGCACGCTTGATGAACGGGTTAGGGTTCACCCCCGAGCAAGAACAGCAAACCGTGGCGGCACTCTCCGGCGGCTGGCGCGTGCGCCTCAACCTGGCCCGAGCGCTGATGTGCCGCTCCGACCTCCTGCTGCTGGATGAACCGACCAACCATCTGGACCTGGACGCTGTCATCTGGCTCGAAGGATGGCTCAAAAGCTACCCGGGAACCCTGCTGCTGATCTCTCACGACCGGGATTTCCTCGATAGCACGATCACCCACGTCGGTCACATCGAGCAACGCCGACTGCAGCTTTATCCGGGAAACTATTCTGCCTTCGAGCGCATCCGGGCCGAGCGGATGGCCGGGCAGCAGGCAGCCTACGAGCATCAGCAGCGGGAGATCGCGCACATCCAGCGGTATATCGAGCGCTTTCGCGCCAAAGCGACCAAGGCGCGCCAGGCGCAAAGCCGCTTCAAGGCACTGGAGCGCATGCAGCAGATCGCTCCCGCCCACGTTGACTCCCCGTTCCGCTTCCACTTTGCGGCACCGGAGAAAACCCCCAACCCCCTGCTCCAACTGGAAGGAGCCCGCGCAGGTTACGGCGCCGAGGACGTTCTATATGAGGTCTCCTGGAACTGCTCCCCGGAAGACCGCATCGGTTTGCTAGGACACAACGGCGCCGGAAAATCGACCCTGATCAAGGTGCTCGCCGGCGAACTCCCGCTCCGCTCCGGGCACCGGATCTGCGCACAGGATTTGAAGATCGGTTATTTCGCACAGCACCAGGTCGAGCAATTACGAGCGGAAGACAGCCCCTTGCAGCACCTGCAGCGCCTGGCCACCTTGACATTGGAACAGGAGCTGAGGGACTTCCTGGGCGGCTTCGGCTTTTCCGGCGAGCGGGCCACGCAGCCCGTGGGGCCGCTTTCCGGAGGAGAAAGATCCCGGCTGGCCTTGGCGCTCATCGTATTCCAGCGGCCGAACCTGCTGTTGCTGGACGAGCCGACGAACCATCTGGATCTCGAGATGCGCCACAGCCTAAGCATCGCCTTGCAGGGCTTCCAAGGCGCCGTAGTATTAGTTTCCCACGACCGCAACCTGCTGCGCACGACCTCGGATCTGCTTTTGTTGGTAGACGACGGCCGAGTCGCACCGTTCGCTGGCAACCTGGACGATTACCCTCGCTGGCTCGCC
>JAHEIA010000616.1 GCA_024639625.1 Chromatiales bacterium | reverse complement strand
TCGTTACCGAAGCAAGGCAGCCTGACTCAACCAGCGGCCCGGCAAATTGCAAGAAAGTCGTCAGCTTTGAGAGACGCGCCGCCGATCAGCCCACCATCGATATCCGGTTTGCCGATCAGTTCCCGCGCATTATCTGCTTTCATGCTGCCGCCGTAGAGGATGCGCAGGGACTCGGCCGCGCTCGTGCTCTTGCCCGCGACCCGCGAACGAATGTACGCGTGCACCTCCTGCGCCTGCTCGGGGCTCGCAGTGACCCCGGTGCCGATCGCCCAGACCGGCTCGTAGGCGATGACCCCGTCTTGCAGCGCCTCCACCCCTTCCAGATCGATGACCGCGTCCATTTGACGACCGACGACCTCTTCGGTGACGCCAGTCTCGCGTTCCTCGAGGGTCTCGCCGACACACAGGATCGGCACCAACCCCATGGCCCGTGCCACTGCGTACTTGCGCGCCACCAGTGCGTCATCCTCGCCGTAATAGCTGCGACGCTCGGAATGCCCCACGATAACGTATTTGCAGCCGAAGTCGAGGAGCATCGATGCCGCCACTTCCCCGGTAAAGGCGCCGGAGCCTTCGGTCGATAGGTTCTGCGCGCCCCAAGCGATCGCCGTGCCCGCCAACTGATCCTGAACTTCCTGGAGATAGACGAACGGCGGGCACACTACCACCTCTGCGCCACCGACCTCCGCAATGCCGTGTTTGATCCCGTCCAACAATTCGCGCACGCTGGCACGCGAACCGTTCATCTTCCAGTTGCCGGCTACTAGTGGCTGACGCATTCCCATCTCCTGTAAAAATCAAGCGCGCTAGCTTACCCAGCCGGGACAAGAAAATCAATGCGCGATCGTGGATTCGGCGGCGGCTCAAACGGCCAGGTCGCGGACCAGGTCGGCCAATTGGTGCGCGAGCCGCAGCACCACATCCCGATCCCGGCCTTCCACCATCACCCGCAGCAGCGGCTCGGTTCCAGACGGGCGAAGCAGGATCCGCCCCTCGCGCCCGAGTTCAAGTTCCCCACTGCGGATCGCCGCGACGAGTTGCGGCGATCCCATGACCTCCCGCCCGCCCGAAAGCTTGACGTTGACCAACTGCTGCGGAAACTTTTCGATTCCGGAGCGCAGGTCGCGCAGGGGCTGACCCGAGGAGTGCATCTCCGCCAGCACCTGCAGCGCGGAAACGATTCCGTCGCCGGTGGAGGTGCGGTCGAGGCAAATGATGTGCCCGGAGGGCTCGCCACCGAGTACCAGCTGCCTTTCTTGCAGCCGCTGCATGATGTAGCGGTCACCGACGGCGCAACGTTCGAGCGTCACACCCATCCGTTGCAGGGCCTGCTCCAGTCCGAGATTGCTCATGGCGGTGCCCACCACCGCCTGCCCGGGCAGCCCGCCCCGCGCCTGGCGCGAACGGGCAATGACGTACAGGATTTCGTCACCGTCGACGATCTCGCCGCGATGGTCGACTAGGATGAGTCGATCGCCATCGCCATCCAGCGCCACCCCGAGGTCTGCCCGGCTGCGACGCACCTCCGCCTGCAACGCCTCCGGGTGGGTCGAACCCGCGCCGTCGTTGATATTCAGCCCATCCGGCTGGGCGCCGATCACATTGACTTCTGCCCCAAGCTCCTCAAACACGTGCGGGGCGATGTGATAGGTGGCCCCGTGCGCACAGTCGACCACCAGGCGAATCCCTCGCAGAGAGGTGAGCGGCGGGATTGTACTCTTGCAGAATTCGATATAGCGACCAGCGGCGTCAGCAACTCGCTCCGCCTTGCCGAGGGCTGCAGAATCCACCGTTGTCATCGGCTTCGCCAGCTCACTCTCGATCGCCTGCTCCAGGCTGTCGGGTAGTTTGCGTCCCTCCCTGGAGAAGAACTTGATCCCGTTGTCCCAGTACGGATTGTGCGAGGCGCTGATCACGATGCCCGCCTGGGCGTGCAGAGTGCGGGTCAAATACGCGATCCCCGGTGTCGGCATGGGACCGAGCAGCCGGATATCCACTCCGGCGGCGGACAGGCCCGCCTCGAGCGCGGATTCGAACATGTAGCCGGAGATCCGGGTGTCCTTGCCGATCAGCACCTTGCTGTAGGGTGTCTCG
>JAHEIA010000173.1 GCA_024639625.1 Chromatiales bacterium | reverse complement strand
CTTCGGGCTCGATGGCGGCGGACTCGACCACTGGCTGCAAGGCCTGCCGTGGCCGGTGAACGCGACTCTCTCCGGTGCCGGCGCGGACCTTCAGTTGGCGGGTGAGCTGCGCCCGCGGACCGCTGACAAGGGCCCGCGCCTGAGGCTTACCCTGGCGGGCAAGCAACTCGGACAGCTCTCCGCCTGGACCGGAGTGGATCCCACGGCTCGCATGCCCTACTCCTTGCGCGGGGTGCTCCACGTCACGGGTACCGGTTGGCGGTTGGACGAGCTGCAGGCCAGACTCGGACGAAGCCGCCTCAGCGGATCGCTGGCCGAGACCGGCACTCCGGGGGAGGAACTGTTCAGCGCCCGCCTACGCTTCCACGCCCTGCACCTCAAAGAGCTGGAGCAGACCCTGGGGCGCAGCGACGAAAAGGCGGGGCCCGCCACTCCGGGCCTGAGCATCGACGTCCCACTGCTACCGTCCCGTATCGAGATTCGGGACGCCGACCTGGACCTGAGCATCCAACGACTGGTGCTTGCCCGCACGACGGTCTCGGATCTCAAGATGAGCGCGCAGATACGCGACGGATACGTCGCGCACGCCCCTTTCCAGGCGAGCATCAAAGAGACCGTTTTTACCGGCGATGCGCTGCTCGACTTGCGAGGGAGCGAGCCTATCGCCAACCTCGATCTGGCCACGGAAAGGGTCGACATCGGCCGCCTGCTGAGGCACCTCGCCCTCGTCGAGGGCTTGCAGGCAACGGCCGGACGGCTGCAGGCCGATCTGCGCCTGCGCGGAAACAGCCTGCGCCAGTTGCTGGAAAAATCCGCGATCGAACTCAAGATCCACGATGGGCTGTGGATCTTTTTTGACCCCAACCTGCAGGCGGAAAGCCAGGGCCAGATCACCCGGGGCGTTGCCGGGGCTCCCGCGGGCCAACCCTTGCGCATCGATCTAGAAGGCAGTCTGGACGATGTGCCCGTGAGAATAGGTGTAGAGACCGACAGTCTGGCGCAGGTGCTCTTGGGCAGCGGCCGCCTGCCGATGCAGATCACCGCCGAGGCGGCAGGAGCGCAGATGGAGCTGAGCGCCGGAGTCAGCTTGCCTCTCGGCCAGAGGGACATGGATTTTCAGCTGTCCCTCCACGGCGGGCGCTTGGATGAACTGGACGACCTGCTGGTGCTAAGCCTGCCCCCGTGGGGACCCTACAGCGTCGCTGGCCGATTTCAGGTCTTATCCGACGGGTATCAGCTCTCAGACCTGGACCTGCAGATCGGCTCCAGCAAACTCGAGGGCCGAGCGAACCTGTTCACCACCAGCGGCAAGCCGACGATCGACATCAAGCTGCTCAGCAGGACCGTTCAGCTCAACGACTTTGAGACCGGGACCTGGTCGCTTATCCGGGCGACCAGGCCCCGGGATACGGTGGACGCCGCGGCAACCGAGAGCGCGCAGGCAAGTGCCGGGCCCGCGAGGCTACATGCGATCCTCAGCCCGGAGCCGATGCGCAGCATCGACGGGCAGCTCCAGGTCTCGGTCGACGAGGTGGTGTCCGGGGATGATCATCTGGGCAGGGGGAGGCTCGATGCGAGGCTTCGCGGCGGTCGTCTCGACGTGTCCCCGATCGCGCTGGAAGTGCCCGGCGGAGAGCTGGATATCTCCCTGGCCCTGGATCGCAGCAGCGACAAAATCCGCGCAGAGGCCCGCGCGCAGGTGGATCGTCTGGACTACGGAATCCTGGCCCGCCGGATCAAGCCCGAAAGCCCGGTGGCCGGCCGGCTCAGTCTCGACCTGGAGCTGGAATCCCATGGCGAAAAGTTTGCCGACCTCGGAGGCAACACCTCCGGTTACCTCGACCTGGCCGTCTGGCCGGAAAACATGCGCGGCGACGTGTTCGACATCTGGGCGGTAAACCTGCTGTTCGCGATCTTACCCACCTTGATTCCTGGAACGGAATCCAAGGTGAACTGCCTGATCGGAAGGTTTGACCTGGTCGACGGCTTGATGGCAGACAAGACCCTGCTGCTCGACACCAGTACCATCCGCGTCCGCGGTTCGGGCACGGTCGATTTCAAGACCGAGGAGATCGATCTCCTGCTAGAGCCCTATCCGAAACGGGCTCAGTTCTTCAGCCTTTCCACCCCACTGGTGGTCGACGGGCATATTTCGGACTTTCGCGTTAGTGTCACCCCTGCCGATCTGATCGGCACCGTTTTGCGCTTCGCCTACGCCTACGTGGTCGTACCCTTTCAGTGGTTGACCCAGGGCGTCCTGCCGGCCGACGGCTCCGACGTCTGCAAGCCTGTTCTCGGCCGCACCGCGTATGACGAAACACCCCCGGACCCACGGCCTGCCCCACCGGAGGAACCCGCGGACGGGCATCCCGGTGGCCTCTACGAATGAACCCGGCCGGTGTTTCGGCATCTTCACGGTGACGCCGGAACAGGCGGTGCAAATTGCCCGGCAGATACCAGTCCACAGGGCAGCGAAACGCAAGGCCGTCGAGCCCACCAGCACCGACATTGCCGACCGATGGAGATTCCGTAGCGCGCAGCCCGGCTTTTGGCCCCGCGGATCGCGCTACTGGCGGGGAGCACCCGCGAAGCGCATTGCGCTACCGAGTCGGCCAGGTCAATGGATATGCTAGCGGGAAAAACCCGTGCGCACATCGTGTAGAATAGCGCGGGATCATGAATAGCAAGCGCCATCGAACCTGTCCCTGGGCCGCACAGAGAGTTCTCTGTCGTGCACCCGGCGGCATCATCCGCTGTGTCTGGATTCCACCAAATGTACGGCGGCGCAGACCCGTGTCCGCCGCTTCGGCGTGCGCGGCGACCCACCGCGCTACGGCTTCGCCATCTGCCTCTATCGGACCTTGGAACCGACCGTGAAAGACGAACCGCACTCCGGCCTCATCGATTCGCTCCAATCGTATCTACTGGAGCACCGCAGCTCGGTCCACCGGGTGCTGCACCACTTCGTGACGCAGGAGCGTCAACTGCTGTTGCGCAGCGACCTGCTGGACGGTTTGCAGATCCTTTGCCACGAGCAGGACGGCGACTGCCTACGCGGCACGCCGCTGGCGGATGCGATACTGATGAGCCAGGAGGCTGCGCTGGACAGCGCCTGGATCTACCTGGCTCTACGCCGGCGCATCGGGCGTTGGATGTACCTGCGAATCCACATCGAGACCCTGGACGTGGAAGAGGTGGCTATTGACGCCTTCCTGGCGTTCAAGGAAACCCTGATCAACGGAGGCAGCAACGACGACTGGGTCCTGGAGGTTGACCTTGCCCCTTTCGATCGTGGCTTCGCCCGCCCCCACGAGCCGCGCTCCATCGGCCAAGGCGTCGAATTCCTCAACCGCCGGCTGTCGAGCCGCCTGTTCGACGAAAAGGGTGAAGGCGACGAACGATTGCTGACCTTCCTGCGCTTGCATTCGTATCGGGGCCAGCAACTCATGCTGAGCCAGAATATCCTGCGTGTGAAAGAACTGCGCCGGGCGCTGCGCAGCGCCACCAATCTCCTCGCCAGCGAGGCGGCCGATGCCTCCTGGGAGGCACTGTCGCCGAAGTTGCGAGCCCTCGGCTTCGAGCCCGGCTGGGGCAACCGTTCCAGACGCATCGAGGAGACCATGCAGTTGCTGCTGGACATCCTCGAAGCGCCCTCTCCCGATGCCCTCGAGCGCTTCCTCAGCCGCATTCCCATGATCTTTTCGCTCGCCATCATGTCGCCGCACGGCTGGTTTGGACAAAGCAAGGTGTTGGGTCGACCGGACACCGGCGGACAGGTGGTCTATATCCTGGACCAGGTCAAAGCCCTGGAACACGAAATGCGTGAACGCTTGTATGAGCAGGGGCTGGAAATCGATCCCCAGATCGTGGTGCTCACCCGGCTGATCCAGGAGGCGGAAGACACCACCTGCGATCAGCGGCTGGAACCAATCGCCGGTACGCGGTTCGCCCGCATCCTGCGGGTACCCTTCCGCAGCACGAGCGGCGAGGTCGTTCCCCAGTGGATCTCGCGCTTCGAGATCTGGCCGTATTTGGAGCGGTTCGCGCTGGATGCTGAGCGGGAGATGCTCGCTGAGTTGCGCGGCCGCCCCGACCTGCTCATCGGCAACTATTCGGACGGCAATCTGGTCGCTTCGCTGATGGCCCGCCGCCTCGGAGTTACCCAGTGCAACATCGCCCATGCCCTGGAGAAGACCAAGTATCTGTACTCCGATCTGTACTGGCGCGACAACGAGCAGCAATACCACTTTTCGTGCCAGTTCACCGCCGACCTGATTGCCATGAATACGGCCGACTTCATCATCACCAGCACCTACCAGGAAATCGCCGGCACCCAGGACAGCATCGGTCAATACGAAGGGCACATGGCCTACACCATGCCCGGACTGTATCGAGTGGTCCGCGGTATCGACGTCTACGACCCGAAATTCAACATCGTTTCGCCTGGTGCAGACCCCAATGTGTACTTTCCCACGGCGAACGTAGAGCAGCGTCTGCTGCATCTGGTTCCCGAGATCGAGGCGCTGATCTACGGCGATCAAGCGGACGACACCTATCGCGGAGAACTGCATGACAAGGGCAAGCCGTTGATCTTTACCATGGCCCGCATGGACCGCATCAAGAACCTCACCGGCCTAGTCGAGTGGTATGGCCGCAGCGAGCAACTGCGCGGCGAGGCCAACCTTTTCGTGGCCTCCGGGCACATCGACCCCGAGCGTTCCAATGACAACGAGGAACGTGCGCAGATCGAGAAGATGCATCAGTTGATCGATCAATACCAGCTCGACGGGCAGATCCGTTGGGTCGTCGGCCAAGTCGACCGGGAGCGCAACGGTGAGCTCTACCGCTTCATCGCCGACCACGGTGGGGTCTTCGTGCAGCCCGCCCTCTTCGAGGCCTTCGGCTTGACCGTGATCGAGGCGATGAGCACCGGCTTGCCCACCTTCGCTACCTGTTTCGGCGGCCCGCTGGAGATCATCCAGGACGGCATCTCGGGCTTCCATATCGACCCCAACCACGGCGAGCAGGCGGCGCAGAAGATCGCCGATTTTTTTGTCGCCTGCCGCGAAGACCCGGGCGAGTGGGAGCGCATTTCCCGCAACGCCCTGCAGCGGGTCGAGGAGCGCTACACCTGGAAACGTTATGCCGAGCGCATGATGACCTTGTCCCGGGTCTACGGTTTCTGGCGTTTTGTCAGCGACCTGGAGCGTACCCAGGCGCGCCGCTATCTCGAGATGTTCTACACCCTTCAGTACCGCCCCCTCGCCAGGGCAATGCAAAGCTGATCCACCCCGGAGCCTGCGGCACACGAAATCGTTCCACGTAGCGAGACATCGAAATTATCCCGAAGGAGAAAACCACCATGTTGCAGAAATGTCTGTTCCCGGTTGCCGGCTATGGCACCCGTTTTCTGCCAGCCACCAAGGCCATGCCGAAAGAGATGCTGCCGATTCTCACCAAGCCACTCATCCAGTATGGCGTCGAAGAGGCGCTGGATGCCGGCATGAAACAGGTCGCCTTTGTTACCGGACGCGGCAAACGGGCCATCGAAGATCACTTCGACATCACCTACGAATTGGAGGAACAGATCAGCGGCACGCCGAAGGAAGCGAGCCTGGAAGGCATCCATCGCTTGATCGACCGCTGCGCCTTTTCCTACACCCGCCAGATCCAGATGAAGGGCCTGGGGCACGCGATACTCACGGGTGAGATCCTGGTCGGCAATCAGCCCTTCGGGGTCATCCTGGCCGACGACCTTTGTGTCGGTGAATCGGCAAGCGTGATGGCGCAGATGGCACGCGTCTACGAACAACACCGCTGCAGCATCGTCGCGATCGAAGAGGTCCCGCGGCAGACCGTGGACCAATACGGGGTGATCATGGGAGAGCCGATCGCGGAAGACCTGTATCGCGTCAGCGACATGGTGGAGAAGCCCTCACCGGAGAGCGCCCCCTCCAACCTGGCGATCATCGGCCGCTACATCCTCACCCCGGACATCTTCGATATCCTGCGCCAGACCCCGCCCGGGAAAGGCGGCGAAATACAGATCACCGACGCGCTAAAAATCCAGGCCCAACAGGGCGGCGTTCTCGCCTACCGCTTCCACGGGCAACGTTTTGATTGCGGCAACGTAGACGGTTTCGTCGCAGCTACCAACTTCTTCTATGAGGCCTATTTGCGCGACCGCTGATCGGGTAGCCCTTCAGGTACGCGAACCATCGTTGGGACGACAGCGCAGACGCACCGCGCTGTACTGGAAGTGCACTTCGGGATCCTCCCGGACGGCATTGAACTCGTCTTGCAGACGCCGCAGCAGCCCGGCATCCGCATAACCGGCCTGCAACAGGTTCCGCGCACCCGATAAAAGCAGATCGCGCAGATATTCCAGCAGAACCAGGCGACGTTCGGGTTCGCGCCGGCTGGAAATGATTGCCACCTGCTCGCTGTCGAAATCCCGGCAACCCAGCCTGCCCGCGAGCTCCGCGAGGCGCCGCCCAACGAAGGGGTCGCCACCATTGCTCGCTTGATAGCGATTGAAGCAGTCCCACCACTCGGCAATCGCGCACTGCGTTGGAGAGAAACCGAAAGAAGTGTTGTCGACCTCCGTACAGACCAACAGTCCCCCGGGTTTGAGTACCCGCAGCGCCTCACGCATCACCTGCATCGGGTCGAGCACGTGTTCCAACATCCAGACCGTGATCACTTGATCGAAGCACGCAGAGGCGAAGGGCAGCCGCGAGGCGTCTCCTCT
>JAHEIA010000615.1 GCA_024639625.1 Chromatiales bacterium | reverse complement strand
GTCCAGGCAGTGCAGATGGCAAGCGAGGGGAACGATGAGAATCCATCGCATTACTCTCTGGGTCGCACTGACTTTCGGGGCCCTGCTCCTGGCGGCCAACGCGATCCGTGTGGTGCTAAACCACCCCTGCCCGCTCACCGGTTTCGCCTTCTGAGGCCGCCTGCAGGACCACCGTCCGGGGCACAAGCAGCGGGCGGAAATAGGGGGCGCGCAAGGCAACGGAGGCGTGTTCAACAAGCGACTCGCCCCGCGCGGCTTCGGCGCTTGCAGTTTGAGCGGGTATCGGATCTTGTATAAAGTGATTCGTTTAGGACAGTAATCAACCGATCAGGATAAGCGCAATGTGTGGCATTTGCGGAGAGATTCGCTTCGACAATACTCGCCCCTCGATCTCCGCCGTTGCGCGGATGAATGACGTCCTCTATCCCCGGGGACCGGACGGCGGCGGGATATTTCAGGCACAGCATATCGCGGTCGGTCATCAGCGCCTGAAGATCATCGATCTTTCGGAACATGCCCAGCAGCCCATGATCGATAATGAGCTCGGTTTGGGCATCGTGTTCAATGGATGTATCTACAACTACCGTGAGTTGCGCACCGAGTTGCGGGCCCTGGGCTACCGGTTTTTCTCGGATGGCGACACCGAGGTCATCCTGAAAGCCTACGCCGCCTGGGGCACGCATTGCGTAGACCACCTGTCGGGAATGTTTGCATTCGCGATCTGGGAGCGCGACTCCGGACGACTGGTCCTCGCCCGCGATCGTTTGGGGATCAAGCCGCTCTACTACAGCGAGCTCGAACAGGGCCTGCGCTTTGCCTCCACCCTCCCCGCCCTGCTTGCGGCCGGCGGAATCGATACCGAGATCGATCCTGTAGCGCTCCATCACTACATGACCTTCCACGCCGTGGTGCCGGCGCCGCTCACCATTCTGCAAGGCGTACGCAAACTTCCGCCGGCGACGATACGAATCATCGAGCGCGACGGCCGCAGCCGCGATCACCGCTATTGGAATCCTCATTATGGAGTCGCCGCGGGAGAAGAACGCCACAGCTATGAAGACTGGCAGGAGATCACCCTCGACACACTGCGCATCGCGGTCGAGCGTCGACTGGTCGCAGATGTCCCGGTGGGCGTCTTGCTCTCCGGGGGGCTCGATTCGAGCCTGATCGTCGGATTGCTGGCGGAACAGGGGCAAAAAGGCCTCAACACCTTCTCCGTGGGCTTCGAGTCCGTAGGCGACGAGAAGGGCGACGAATTCGAATACTCGGATATCGTCGCGGAGCATTTCGCGACCGAACATCACCAGATCAGGGTCGACACCGCACGGCTGCTGCCGGCGTTGACGGACTGCGTGCAGGCCATGAGCGAACCCATGGTCAGTCATGATGTGATCGGCTTCTACCTGTTGTCCCAGGAGGTGTCCAAGCACGTCAAGGTTGTGCAGAGCGGACAGGGTGCGGACGAAGTATTTGCCGGATACCACTGGTATCCCCCCATGGTCGGCAGCGAGGACCCAGCAGGAGACTACGCATCGGTCTTTTTCGACCGCGACCACGCAGGGTACGCGCAAGCGGTCGATCCTAGATTGGTAGCCGACGACTACAGCAGTGAATACGTGACGCAGCATTTCTCTGCTCCCGGAGCGCGGGAGGCGATCGACAAGGCGCTGCGTCTGGATACCACGGTGATGCTGGTGGACGACCCGGTCAAACGGGTAGACAACATGACCATGGCCTGGGGCCTGGAAGCCCGTGTGCCCTTCCTCGATCACGAACTCGTCGAGCTCGCCGCGCGCATCCCCGCCAAATTCAAACTTGCTTCGGAGGGCAAAGGGGTGTTGAAAGAGGCAGCGCGAAGGGTGATCCCCCACGCAGTGATCGATCGCCCAAAGGGATATTTCCCGGTTCCCGCTCTGAAATACCTGGAAGGCGATTACCTTCAGTTCGTGCGCGAGGTGGTCGAGCAACCCGTAGCGCGGGAAAGGGGATTGTTTCAGCGCAGCTACGTGGAGCAATTATTGTCCGCCCCGAAGGAGCACATCACGCCGCTTCGCGGGTCCAAGCTCTGGCAAGTCGCGCTCCTGGAATATTGGCTG
>JAHEIA010000172.1 GCA_024639625.1 Chromatiales bacterium | reverse complement strand
ATCCTTGAGCATGCTCCACATGCGCGGCCGCAGCGCATTGTGCGGCTGCGCCAGAAGACCCGCCAGACCGGACCCGGAATACTCGAAGCGCCCGCCGTCCAGCGACGCTGCAAATGACATGTCAGTCGGCCGCGTCTCGACGCCCAAATGATCGAACAGGGCGACGAGGTTGGGGTAGGTACGCTCGTTGTACACAATGAATCCGGTGTCGACCGCAACAGTTCGACCCCCGGCATCGACTTCGACCGTGTTAGTGTGACCCCCTGGACGGTCGTCCTTCTCGTAAACGCTGATCTCGTGCCGTTTCGCAAGTAGCCACGCCGCCGCCATTCCGGCTATGCCCGTTCCAATTACGGCTATCCGTTGCGGTTTGTCTTGCGGGTTAACCAGTTGTAGCGCCATCGTTTCGATCTCCCTACGTTTTTTATTGTTACGGTTCCTGTCCGGGTCCGGATCACCGGGCCAACTCGCAGTCGGACTCTCTTGTTTTGGCGTGATCCGAACCGCACTGCCGGTCGTAGTCTGAACAGCGCACCATAAACCCGCCTCGGCGCGCAGGCCGAATGCAACCGAGAAAACGCGAAACCGGCGCACCGAATAGCGCTGACCCACCTGGAGATCGTCAATGCACTCACTGCGAGTACGACTTCTGTCCACCGGACGTAGCACGAAAACGCAGCTCTTGCGCGCCGTCACCGCCACGCTGTTGCCACTGTTTCTCCTGGGCCTCGCCGATCCCGCCGACGCGAACTGGAGAGGCGGACATCTCACCTGCGCCAAAACCAAGATCGCCGATGCTTCCCATCTGACGATCACAGAGGGAGCCGCCATACTGGGCCTGAACGTACTGGCCTCCGTACTTCCCGCCGAAGTCGCCGAACTGCTCGACACGAGCGAAGGAATTACCCTCTTCGCGCCCACGGATGAGGCATTCGGCAACGTCCCCGCAGACATCCTCGACGCGATCGCCAGCGACGAAGAAGTGCTCACCACAGTCTTGGCCTACCATATTTCGCCGAACGAGGTAGACCCGAGACGTGCTTTCTTCATCCGCAAGGCAGATACCTTAGCGGGCCAGCCGGTGTTCCTCAATCGATCCCGCAGCGGCCCCATGGTCAATCAATCGGAAGTCGAGTGCCAAGGTTATCGCACGGCCAACGGTATGGTGTGGCTGATTGACAGCGTTTTGCTGCCTCAGTTCTGATGAGTCACAGTTGAGGGTCGACGTTGTCCATCTTCGACTGCTCTGTGCGCTGCCCCCGACGACTTTCGGTCGCAAACGGCTATCTTCCTCACTCGCTCGCCTCGTATCCATCCCTTTACACCATTCTCTCCCTGCCAGACGCTGACCGCGAATTCACGCCGGTGATCCGATTCAGAGTTTGCCGCGTAGAGCGCAATAGACATCCGTGAGGGCGTTGTTATGATGCAGGCTGTGACTACGACGACTGACATACCCGACGCCGCACCGAAACCGTCCAGCGAAGAAGCCGTCCGCTGGTTGCAGGCGATATCCGCTGAGCGGAGCCGCGATGCCTTCGAGCGTCTCTACGGGCAGTTTGCACCCAAGCTCAAGAGCTACATGATCCGGCAGGGCGCCGATCCGGCAACGGCGGACGATCTCGCCCAGGAGACGATGGTTCAGGTGTGGCGGAAAGCCGAGCAGTACGATCCGGCCAAGGCTGCCCCGGCTGCCTGGATCTACCGCGTCGCCCGCAACTTGCAGATCGATCGCCTAAGGCGGCGCAAGCTCCATGAGGTTGAGCTCACCGCCGAGGCAGACCGCCCCGATGAAGGACCGGGCGGGCATGAGCGTGCCGACGAGCGACCGGACGCAGACCGTCTGCGCGAGCTAGTCGATACTCTACCGGATGATCAGCTAGATGTAGTGCGACTGGCCTTTTTCGAGGGACTGAGCCACTCGGAGATCGGCCAGCGGCTGTGCATTCCACTCGGTACGGTGAAATCCCGTATGCGACTTGCTTTCGGCAAGCTGCGTGCGGCGATGGGAGAGCAACTATGACGATCAATCATCATCCTGACGACGCGACGATCATGGCCCAGGCTGCGGGGGTGCTCGGGGAAGGCTTCTCTCTGGTCGTCGCCGCACACATGGAGCGCTGCCCGCGCTGCCTGGAGCGGCTAGCCGAAGCAGAGGCCCTCGGGGGAGAGCTGCTGGCGGAACTTCCTGCGGCCGAGATGGCCGGTGCGGGTTTAGGCGATGTGTGGCAGCGCATTCACGAGGCACCCGCGGCCGAGCCGCCGAAACTCCGCAGACCATCGTCCAGTGATGGATTACCGGCCGTTCTGACGCCATACCTCGACGGCGGACTGGCCTCGGTCCGCTGGCGTAGCCTGGTGCCCGGCATCCGCCAGCACGTACTCCACGGGATCGACAGCGGTAGGGGAAGCGTGCGGCTGTTGGGCATCGCCCCCGGGATCACGATTCCGCACCACACCCACGGAGGCGGAGAGATGACCCTGATACTAAAGGGTTCCTACGTGGACGAGATCGGCCGCTTCCAGGCCGGGGATCTGGCGGATTTGGACCCATCTGTGCACCACCAACCGGTGGCAGACACGGGCGAAGATTGCATCTGTCTAATCGCAACCGACGAGCGTTTGCGCTTTTCGGGAATGTTCAGCCGCATGCTGCAGCCCCTGATCGGCATCTGAGCGACGGGCGCCTGCTTCGAGGAGACGATGATGAAAACCGTGATTGCTCTGATCGGTCTTCTGACAGCTTCCACTTCGGCGCTGGGGTGTCCGGAGACACTAAACTTCAGCAAACGGACCCTCGGCGGCGAGGAGGAGGTAAACCTTTGCGAGCGCTATTCCGGGAGGGTGGTGCTCGTGGTGAACACCGCCAGCCGATGCGCCTACACCCCACAATATGACGGATTGGAGGCACTATACCGAGAGTACAAGGACCGAGGTCTGGTCGTTCTGGGCTTCCCGAGCAATGATTTCGGCGCCCAGGAACCCGGTACAGAGAAACAGATTCAAAACTTCTGCCGGCTCACCTACGGGGTTGAATTTCCGATGTTCGAAAAGAGCCGAGTACGTGCGGGAAACGCAGAACCGCTCTACGAAACCTTGACTCGGCTCTCGGGAGAGTCGCCACGCTGGAATTTCCACAAGTACCTGATCGACCGCGAAGGCCAGTTGGTGGGCAGCTTTAGCAGTGCCGTAAAGCCGCAAAGCGGGGAACTGGTACAGGCGATCGAAGCGTTACTCTAAACTAGCTAAAATCAACGTCCACCTTTCCTAACTTCACCTTTCACCCGCCGAGCGATAATCGCCCTCGCCTTTGGATTAGAGTGCTGCTTTCTGAGGGACTTTTCGTCCTTCGCGCGAACGCGGTAAATGGTTTCGCATCCATTACGTTAGGGCAGATCAAAAAATAGTGCTTCGGCACTTTCCCGACCTTCGATACGCACCGCCCTCTCTTTTTCGATGCGCAGGCCATCTCCCGCGCCAAGCTCGACTCCATTGACGATCACAATCCCGCGAGCTACGTGCAGCCAAGCCCGACGGTTGTCCGCAAGCAGGTACTCGACGCTTTCTCCTGCCTGGAGTAGGGTACCGTGGAGTAGCGCATCCTGGTGAGCGCTGATGGAGCCGTCACGGCCGTCGGGCGAGACCAGCAACCGCAGCCTGCCGCGCCGTTCCGGCTCGCTGAAGTGTTGCTGCGCGTAGCCGGGTGCGATGCCCAGCCGATTGGGCTGCAACCAGATCTGCAGGAAATGCACTGGCTCCGTGGCAGACGGGTTGAATTCACTGTGCCGCACCCCGCTGCCGGCGCTCATCCGCTGCACATCACCGGGCCGAATGACTGAACCGTTGCCCATACTGTCCTTGTGCTCGAGCTGTCCGGAAAGCACGTAGGTAATGATCTCCATATCGCGGTGACCGTGGGTGGCAAAACCACCCCCCGGCTCCACCGTATCATCGTTGATCACTCGCAGATTGGATACACCCATATGTTCGTCGTCGTAGTATCCACCGAAAGAGAAGGTGTGGTAGCTGCTGAGCCAGTCCAGACGCGCGTGACCACGTTCGCTGGCAGGTCGCATCGCAATCATCGTTTCTTCGCTCCCCTCGGAACCGCTTGCAGTCAATACCTTACCAAACCACTCAAGTTTTCTGAAGTACCCGTTTCGACAAAAAACCGTTGTGCATTACGCAAGAAAGCGCGAACAGATGGCAGCACAAGCGACGTTGGCCGCATTGTTTCGCGGCAGATTATTCGCCTAGCTGAATCAGGGGAGGCCCCCTACCTTCTCGTCGCCGATGCCACACCTCTAGGAAGCGAAATCGCCACCCCGTGTGCCTGCAGCCTCGTCGTTCGCTTGTTGGAGATTCGTGCCGTGCCACACGCACCTTGGCGATCAGAACGAAAGCACTCCTTTGATCCAGTCCATGAGATCGTAGACTCTCCCGACGAAGGTGTCTTTCGGCCGGTAACCCTTGGCGTTCGATCCGTTGATCGATTCCTCGATTGCGTCAAGCAACCGGTGCAGCCGGCGTCGATGCACGCCAGTCAACGTCTGAATAGGATCATGGATGAACCCGGAGAACGCGGCGACGACCGCTATCGTTGCCATTACCAGTAGCAAAGCCAGGGCAATGACCGTCAACGAGGGACTTACCGGAAAAACTGCGTAGTACAACCGACCAAAAACCTCACCGATCGCAAAATCCGACACCGCTTGCTCCCTGGCGACCACGTGCGCGAGGGCCGACCCCGCCGAGATTGATCCGGGTGTGAACTGGTGGAAAAACAAAATCCCCACAAACACCGCGAGCGTACCCGCTGTGATATCGCCGGCCACGTTGCGCGTTTGCACGTAGATTCTAAGCGGCTCTCGCGCAGCGAAAGCAACGCGGTGGCGCACCCGATCGGTAGCATCTTCCGGGTTTGGCGGCAGATCCAGCAGGTCCTGCATCAGCTTTCCCGTCAGCGTCTTCTGCACCGTCGTCGGCAGCCCGAAGTGGCTCCGAAGCAAACGCTGTGCCGCTTGGTGGGCACCGAAGAAATCGAGAATCGGCGCCAGTATCCGCAGCATGAAGTTGGGAAACCCCATAATGAAGTTGTACGGAGCCACCAAGACATCGGTGCCCCATGCCCGGCGGTTCAGGCTGATCGCGCCGGGCCAGGCGTAGTTATCGACCACGAACTTCGGTATTCGCTGCCTGCACGCGTCGATATGCCTGGCAACCTGCCCTTGGAGATCGGCGTCATGCGTTTTTGCGTGTTTACCAGTGTCCATATCGAACATGCGAACGATTCGCCGTTGACAGGAGAGTTCATCCCTCCTTTACGGCCTATATTCTACCCAAGCTACGAAGCGTACGGACAATCGGTGTCAGGAAGCGCGCCTCGGGTAACAGCAGGCCGACTCGTTTCCAGGACCCAGGCTGAAATATCTGCTCCCTAGGACAGGTCTGTATCGATATGTCCCGCCCTCTGCAACGCCTGCCGATCCTGACCGTTTTGCTTCTGCTCGGCCTGAGTGCAGTGCTTTCTTACTTGCAAGGCGCCGACGCCGAGGATGGGGAGCTGCCACGGCCGGCTCCTGAATTCACCCATCCGTCCGCGGACGCCTGGATCAACAGCGAGCCGCTGCGGCTAGCGGACTTGCGCGGGCAGGTGGTATTGCTGGACTTCTGGACCTTCGACTGTTGGAACTGCTACCGTTCGTTTCCCTGGTTGAAGGAGTTGGCGCACAACCTAGAGGACAAGCCGTTTACGATGGTCGGGGTACACTCGCCGGAGTTCGCCCACGAGCGGCTTCGCGAAAACGTAGTCGCGAAGGTAAAGGAGTTCGATCTGCACCACCCGGTGATGATGGACAACGACTTTTCCTACTGGAATGCGATGGGCAACCGCTATTGGCCGAGTTTTTACCTGATTGACCAAGAAGGCCGTATCCAGGCTCGGTTCTTCGGCGAAACACACGCAGGCGACCGCAACGCCCGAGCCATAGAGGCCAAGATTCTCGAATTGCTCCACTGATTGGATTCGGCAACGCCGGCACACCACTGTGCTGGGTCGCTACCCGAGCGGCAGATTGGTTCGGTCGACCACTCGGCGCAGGACGAAACTGGACTGAACCCCGCTGACGCCCTCGATGCGGGTGAGCTTGTTGAGCAGGAGTTCCTGATAGGCGTCCATGTCGTGCACCACCACCTTGAGCTGGTAGTCGGCCTCGCGGCCGGTGATCAGCAGACATTCCAACACCTCCGGCAGGCCGCCGACCGCAGCGTCGAAACGCGCGAACCGCTCCGGGGTATGGCGGTCCATGGAGATCTGCACCAGTGCCATCAGCGTCAGGCCCAGCCGGCGGGCGTCCAATAGCGCCCGATAGCCGGTAATCAACCCCGATTCTTCCAGGGCCCGCACCCGCCGCAGGCAGGGCGAAGGCGACAGGCCGATTCGTTCGGCCAGATCCTGGTTGCTGATACGGCCGTCCTCCTGAAGGATTTCCAGGATGCGCCGGTCGTAGCGGTCGAGCCGGATTGGGGTAGCGTCGTTGCTCATGGACTATTATTGCTTATTTATAAAAATTTTGACAATTATATTTTCTTTTTATCCCAATTTAGAGCCGAAATCGCAATCCTCTGCGTGTGCAAATGGCGTAATCTTTCCCTGTCCCCCAACCAGGGGCACATTGGGGCCCGGCCAACCCGCCAAGGGCCCGTCAGGCCGGTCTCACGAGGACGGGTCAGGACCTCATCCTCCACAAGAGGTAGGACCGACAAGCCATAAACCGCCGCTGAAAACCCAAGGAGGGG
>JAHEIA010000171.1 GCA_024639625.1 Chromatiales bacterium | reverse complement strand
GTTTAGCACCACACGGATCGCGTTGGCCGCCAGGAGCAGGGCCCCGAAAGTCAGTGCGACCCAGAGAGTAATGCGATGGATTCTCATCGTTCCCCTCGCTTGCCATCTGCACTGCCTGGACTGTTGCCGGCGATTATTTAACAAACAACAGCAAGAATCATACCTGCGAAATAAAAACAGCAAGTTACGAGGATATGCGGAGAATGTTTTCCGCTTCGGACGGGCTCGATGATGCCCCAATGCACCGAGATGGTGCCTGGGTGTGGGGCCGAGAGCGCGATTCGCTACAGCGGCGGAGTTCCGGCAGCGCCGGTAGCGGGCAGGAAACCGCTACAAGGCCTTGTTGAAGACCTTGGAGTTGCGTTGCAAATTATATAGCTGGCGCCTCTGCATCGGTAGGGCATCCAACTCCATCGGCTCGAATCCGCGCTCCAAGAACCAATGGGCGGCCTGCGTGGTGAGCACGAACAGGTTCTTGATCGCGGCCTCGCGTGCGCTCTGCTCCATGAATTTCAGCAAGGTGTCGCCGCGCCCGCCGTTACGGTAATCCCGGTCCACCGCCAGGCAGGCCAGTTCGGCCATGGACTCTTCCGGGTAGGGGTAAAGGGCAGCGCAAGCGATCACCATCCCGTCGCGCTCGACCAGTGTGAAGCGGTCGATCTCGGTCTCCAGCACCTCGCGCGAGCGTCGCACCAGGATCCCTTTATGCTCCAGCGGGGCAAGCAGCTCGAGGATTCCGCCGACGTCGTCCAGGCGGGCCCGGCGCAGCCCCTCGTAGGGTTCTGCGGTGAGCATGGTCCCGGCACCGTCGCGCGTGAACAGCTCGCGCAACAGGGCGCCGTCGCTCTGACGCCGAAGCAGATGGATGCGCTTTACGCCGCTGCGACAGGCCTTCGCCGCGGCTGCAAGCTGCTGGCGTGTCTCCTCCCCTACATCCTCTTCCCGCTGCACGAGTTTGTCGACCTCGGCCGGGATCAGGTTCGAGATCAAGCGGCCCTGGTCATCCAGGATACCGTCTCCTTCCAGCAGGCTGATCAGCTTGTCGGCGCCCAATGCGATGGCGACCGAGGTGGCGACATCGGCGGCGCTGAGATTAAAGACTTCTCCCGTGGGGGAGTAGCCGATGGGTGGGATCAGGGCGATGGCGCCGCTGCGCAATCGCTGCTCCAATGCCTGCACATCCACCCGCCGCACCATTCCCGTATGGCCGTAATCCACCCCTTCGCGCACCCCGATCGGGCGCGCGGTGATGAAGTTGCCCGAGGCGACCTGGATCCGGGCCCCCGCCATCGGTGAGTTGGCCAGGCCGAGGGAGAGCAGGGCCTCGACGTCCACGCGCACGGCGCCGGCAGCCTCCTTGACGCAGAGCAGCGCCGGTGCATCGGTGATCCTCAGACCGTGGACATAGCTCATCTCGACGCCCCGCTGACGCAGGCGCTCTTCGATCTGCGGGCGGGCGCCGTGCACCAGCACCAAGCGTATGCCGAGCCCGTGCAGCAGGGCGATGTCGTGGATCAGATGGGCAAAATTGGGGTCCGCCACCGCCTCTCCGCCGAACTGGATGACGAAGGTGCGGCCGCGATGGGCATGGATATACGGCGAAGAGCGGCGGAACCAATCGACGAAAGGGTCTGCAGTCATCGGCGAATCCGGCACGGGCACACCTGGCGGGCTAGAGACAGAAGTGTTTGATCAAAGACTGCAACAATTCGACCATGGGGCGCAAGCGGTCGAGTCGAATGTATTCGTCCGGTTGATGGGCCTGTTCGATATCGCCAGGGCCCAAGATTACTGGTTGGATGCCGAGTTGCGCGAAGTATGGCCCCTCCGTAGCGAAGGCGACCGCGCCTGCCGTGTGGCCGGTCAACTCTTCGGCGCTCTGCACGATAGCGGCGGTGGCGGGGGTCTCCATGGCGTCCACGCCGGAGAACAGCGGGACCGTCTCGAGCATAAGGCCGCGTCTCTCGATCAGCGGCCGCAAGCGTGCATCCAAGTCCCTGCGCAGGTCGTCGACGCGCATGCCCGGTAAAGGGCGCAGGTCGATCTGCAGCTCACATTCGGCACAGATCCGATTGGGATTATCGCCGCCGTGAATGTGTCCCAGATTCAAGGTGGGCACATCGACCGCGAACAGCGGACTCCGGTATCTCTTCTGCAATTCGTTGCGCCAAGACAGGATCTCGCCGATGACCTCGTGCATGCCCTCGAGGGCGCTGTTGCCGAGCGCGGGAATGCTCGAATGGCCGGAGCTGCCCCGCACGCGGATCGCCTCCATCATGATCCCTTTATGCAAGCGCACCGGCTTCAACCCGGTCGGCTCGCCGATCACCCCGTGGCGACCTAGTCGGAGATGGGCGTCCACGAGGGCCTGTGCGCCGCACATGCTGCTTTCTTCGTCGGCTGTGGCGACCAGCGTCAGCGGACGACGCAGGTCGGCCAGGGGCAAATCGCGCAGCGCTTCGATGGCCAAGGCGAAAAACGACTTCATGTCCGAGGTGCCGAGGCCGTAGAGACGTCCGTTGGCTTCGCTGAGGATGAAGGGGTCGTAGCTCCAGCGCCCCTCGTCGTAGGGAACGGTGTCCGTATGCCCGGACAACATCAGGCCCTCGGGGCCCGAACCGGCGCTGGCCACGAGATTGGCTTTCCCCGGACGACCGGGCAAGGCGAGCACCTGGACCCGGAAACCGAGATCGTTCAGCCAGTTCGCGAGAAGATCGACCAGGGGCTGGTTTGCCTGGTCCCACCGGGGATTGACGCTGCTCACCGAAGGTGTGGCCACCAACTGCTGCATCATGGTCAATAGCGGAGGTACGGACATGGGCCGATTCTGGGCCCGGAATCCGCCCTATGCAAGCGGCGGGCGTGGCCACGGCAGTCCGCAAGCCCGGGGCAGCAAGGCTGATTGCGGATCGCGTCTCGCGTTCAGCGCGCGATATCGAGGATTGCGTCGGATGGGGTCGGCGAAGATTCTGCCTTGACCGGGGACGCGATTGGCGCTTCTTTCTGCTCTTTGCGCAAGCGCTCGAGGTTGTCAACGACACGCTGTGCCCGTGACAGGTTATCCCTTGCCTGCTGGTTCTCCGGGTCGAGGTCGAGAACCGCCCGCCAACTGGACATCGCCGCCTCGATGCGGCCTTCGCGATAGAGGGAGTTTCCGGTATCGAGCAATAGCTCGGTGTATCTATCCAGTTCAGCCTGGACCTCGAACAAGAGTTCCTGGGCCTCTACCAGCCCGGGATCGCGCAGCAACAGCTCGTCCAATACCTGCAATGCGTGAAAATTCTCGCCCGAGGCCATGAGTTCGCGTACGCGCTCTAGTTCCAACTGGGCCTCGGATGCGGTGTCGGGCTCGGTCGCTTGCGCGGTGGGTGGCGCCGTACGTGGCTCGGCCGGCCGCAGGCCGGCGCGCACCTGCCGATGCAGCGCCCGCACTTGCGGGTTCTCTTCGATGATCAGGGACAACGCCAGGCATCGTTCCGCCAACCCGGGACGAGCCTCTGCGTTTCGCTGCCCACATTCTGCCAGGGGCCGGGCCAATTGCCCCAGCCGTTGCTGGGCGCTAGCGAGCCGATAGCTGTTGGCTGTATCGTTGGGATCGATATTCCGCAGTTTCAACAGCAGCGGGATCTCTTCCTCCAGGTTTTCTGCCTGCATGATCAGCAATCGGTCGCTGACCGAATGGCGCAGCGACAGCCATTCGGCGGAGACTCTGTGCAACTCGTCGCGTACGCGGGTGTCCTCCGGATAGTGCCGCGCAGCGAGCGACAGGGTCTCCACCGCCGCCGCTAGATTGCCGCCTTTGCGCTCTCCTTGGGCTTGTTGCAACAGGCTCTGCGCATCCGGGACAAGCGGGCTGGGAAGCGGCTCCGCAGGCGGTCCGTGCAGCAGGGTACAGGCGCTCAGGCTTAGCGCAGCGCTCAACACGGTTGCGCGGGTAAGCGTCTTCATAGGCCGGATGCGGACGGTAGAATACGCTCCAAGGCCTGCTGTACGCGTTTCCGATAGATTCCGTTGAGCCCCTCCACCGAGATCGGGTCTACGGGCTGACGCCGGCCCCGGATCGCCATGGGCGGTTGCTGGACCAAGCGGACCTGCTCCCGCACCCGCGGTTGTTCGGCAGTCTGGCAGCTGATCAACGTCTGGCCGACCGCCGCCCCGGAACACAAGCGTGAGGCCAGGTTGACCGTGTCCCCGACGACCGTGAACTGCATGCGTTCGGGCGCCCCCATATTGCCGGCCAGCATCGCACCGCTGTTCACGCCGATGCGGAAGTAGACCGGACTCTTGCTGACCGCGACCCGCCGCTTGTTCAGGTGGCGCACGATCTCCTGGATCAGCACCGCGCAGGTGACCGCGTGGAGGCCGTGGTGCAGATCGGGGTCGGGGGCCCCGAACACCACCATCACACAGTCGCCGATGAACTTGTCCACGGTACCCGCGCAGCTGTGCCCGGCCACCGCGATGTATCCGAAGTACTCGTTTAGCAGGGCCGCGACCTCGGTGGGCGGTAGGCTTTCCGAGAGCTGGGTGAAGCCAACGATATCGCAGAACAGGACACTGCCCTCGATGGGTTGGCCGCCGAGGGTGGCTTGCTCGGGATTGGCTAGGATGCTCTTGGCGACGTTCGGTGAAATGTAGCGCGAAAGGGCCGCTTCGACGCGCTCTTTTTCCAGCAACCCGTCCGCCATATAGTTGAAGGTATCCATGATACTGCCGATCTCGTCTCGCCGCCGATGCGTCTCCAAGCGGTCCAAACCGCCTTTGCCCATGGCCTCTCCGGCTGCCGCCAGATCTTGGATTGGCCGGCTGAGACGCCGCCCCAGGGCAAATGCCATGGTCACCGTCAACGCGATCAGTATCAGGGTGGCGATGGCAATCGCCTTGGCTACCTGCTTGAATCCCTCGTCCATGATGTCCCGATCCAGCGTCACCAAGGCGTGCCCGGCAATCACGTCCTCGAACTGGATTGGAGCCACGAAAGACAGGGCCTTGCGCGTCGGCGTTGAGCCTTGGCGCATCGACCAGCGGAATTGAAACGGTGCGTCGCCGAATATCGAGGCGGGAGGCGGAGAGTTCACGCCTTGTTCGGCAAACGGCGACAAGCCGGCTTCCGTGACCGGCTCACCCTGACGGTAGATCCCCACCCCTAATACGCGCTCGCTCTGGGCTTCGCGGCTGGCCATGACGTTGAGGGAAAATGCGTCGTCCGCCATCATGGGTTCGGCGGCGGCGAACGCTAGCTGCTCGACCATTGCATGGCCGAAAGCCTCCATTTGGCGGAGATAATTGCGCTCCTGCTGCGCCAGCAGGGTCGACCCAAGCAGCCCCATGCCCATCACGATCAGCGCGCTGATCGATAGCGACCACTTCAAGGTGATGGACACCGAAGGACCCCGCAGTTTGCCGGCCAGCGAACGCAGCCAGGGTAGGCGCAGGTACGCCGGCCACCGGCTGGCTTTAGATCGGGCGGTCCCGACCTGGTCCGGAAGAATTGTTTTCACTCGCACAGGGTGCTCAGGGCAGCATCGCAAAACACTAAGGATAGCACGGCTTGAGGTGCGCTAACCTGCCGCCGGGGGGAAAACCCGGGGCGTGTCCAGCCCGGAAAAATAGCGGATAATGCATGATTTGTTCAACGCGCAATCGCTCGGAGATGCCCCATGCCGCAATACCGTTCTCGGACCACCACCCATGGCCGCAACATGGCGGGCGCCCGCTCCCTGTGGCGGGCGACCGGCATGCAAGACGCGGATTTCGATAAGCCCATCATTGCAGTCGCCAACTCCTTCACCCAGTTCGTTCCGGGACATGTGCATCTAAAGGACCTCGGCCAGCTGGTGGCGCGGGAGATCGAACAAGCCGGTGGCGTAGCAAAGGAGTTCAACACCATCGCCGTGGATGACGGAATCGCCATGGGGCATGGCGGCATGCTCTATTCGTTGCCGTCCCGGGACATTATCGCGGACTCCGTGGAATACATGGTCAACGCCCATTGTGCGGATGCCTTGGTGTGCATCTCCAACTGCGACAAGATTACCCCGGGCATGTTGATGGCGGCACTGCGCCTGAATGTTCCTGCGGTGTTCGTCTCGGGTGGGCCGATGGAAGCGGGTAAGGTACAGGTGCGGGGCAAGGAAGTGCATCTGGATCTGGTGGACGCCATGGTCGCGGCGGCGGACCCCACCGAGAGTGATGAGGACGTTGCCGCCTATGAGCGCTCCGCCTGTCCTACCTGTGGGTCTTGTTCGGGGATGTTCACCGCCAACTCCATGAATTGCCTGACCGAAGCATTGGGATTGGCGTTGCCAGGCAACGGATCGCTTCTCGCGACCCACGCCGGACGTAAGGAGCTGTTTCTGGAAGCGGGACGCTTGATCGTGCAGCTGGCCAAACGCTGGTACGAGCAAGACGACGAGACTGCGCTACCCAGAGGCATTGCCGGGTTCCGTGCGTTCGAGAACGCGATGAGCCTCGACATCGCCATGGGCGGTTCCACCAATACGGTGCTGCACCTGTTGGCGGCGGCTCACGAGGCGGGTGTTGGTTTTACTATGGCGGACATCGACCGCTTGTCCCGCAAGGTGCCGCATCTCTGCAAGGTGGCCCCTTCGACTCAGCAATATCACATGGAGGATGTACACCGGGCCGGTGGCGTCATCGGGATCCTCGGAGAGCTGGCGCGTTCCGGTCTTTTGCACACGGATGTGCCTACCGTGCACTCGGCAACCCTCGGTGAAGCCCTCGAACGCTGGGACATCACGGTCACCCGCGATGCGACGGCGAGCGGGCGATTTCGTGCCGCGCC
>JAHEIA010000614.1 GCA_024639625.1 Chromatiales bacterium | reverse complement strand
TTGCTCGCGAGACTCCCGTCGCTTGCGGAATCCATGCGATTCAGCTCGCGCAGGGCGCTTGCGTAGGCGCTCGGGTTTGCGTCGGCAAGTGGCCGGGCCAGATCGGCGGCGGGAAAGACGATCGATGCTTGCTCCACGCCGAATCGCAGACGGGTGCGAAAATGCCGGCGAAAGGGCTCTGCATCCGAGGGCGGATCGCGAAATAGGCGGACCTCGCTCGCATTCCACCCCTTGCCCACGAGTTCCCTCATCACATTTAGGCTGATGGCTAGGGCTTCGTCGTAGATGTGGTTGGTTCCGGGAACCTCGGGACAATAGAGAGTGTAACCTAACATCGCCTGTGTTTTGCCTTCCCAAAGCGAGGGGACCGCACCGCGGTTGTGCAGGTGAAAGTGCAAGATCAGGGCGCGCAACGCAGTGCCGACATCGGGCGCGAGGCGAATGATCCGTCCCAGCATTCCCAATTCGTCGAGACCCAACTGGCGGCCTAGCTCCAAGCCGGCATAGGGGTAGCTTGTGACCGCAGCTGCATGAGACAGAAGGCGGCCCACCGCGGAGAAGTCGATCATATTGTCCGGGTCGCTGAAGAGCCCAGGATCGCAACCGACCTCGCGGATCTCGGCATCGGCGTCCAGCCCGTGATCCGCAAGCAGCCGAGGCAGGCCGAGCAGCGGTGCCATGCGCAGGGCGCCATCCGCAACCCGGCCAAATTCACTTAGACGACAGGGAGAGATCGCGTTGCTTGCCTTCATGGAGCCCATGCGGATCGAAAACTACGAGCCAAAACTTTCGGTGCGCCGATGCTGCGCTTGGCGCATCCAGCCGGTGGTGTCCCACGCACCATGCGGTACTGTACGCTGAGGTTCCTCGGAATGGCAATCTCATCCGCCGCTCGCCAATAAATCGCGGGGTCGGCCTCGGTTGCTAGCCGTCGGTGGACATATCGGTTCCTTTTTCGGCGTGTCGGAGGGCCCGCGGCGGAACGACCTCGCTTGAGATGTCGCGCCTGACAGGAGAGTCGAACCCGCTACCGGCGATTCGCGATCGGTTTGCGATGCATTCCTGTCACGGTCACAACGCTACGCTGGCAGACCCTCCGGCTTTTACGGGTTGGTTCTCCACGCAGGCGAAGCGTCCGCGACTGGGACACTTCTGCCGGTAACCATGGCGAGCGCGTGAATATCCGAGGAGTCAAAGCACCGGTCCTCCTAATCCGATCGGTGGCGTCGGGTGCCGCGAAAACCGAACATCTTCCCCAACAGGTCGGATACGTCGGCTCCGGGTCGCCAGCCACCGTTGAAACACCAGCGGACGGATCCCGACTCGAACAAAGCGCCGGTTCTGTCAGACGACTGGAATTAGACGAGAAGCAGGTTTCTTTGCGCGACGAGCGGTATTCATTCTGAATCTGCCGCGATCCGCAGATCGTAGTCTGCTGCAAGACGGAGCCCAATCTGTTGCAGTAAGGCAGCGCGCTGCTTCCTGAGCCGCGGGCTCTCCGGGTCGAACTCGATGAGTTGCGAGGCCGCTGCGATGGCGTCGTACCAGAGCCCGGACTCCGCGGCCAGAAAAGGGATCTCTGCCATGTCCGTCATACCCGTGGGCTGCGCCGGCGATGTGCGCTGGATGTAGCCCTGAGAAGTAATCATCGAGGAACCACCATCATTCCTGATCAGCTCAACCGACCATTGGTAGCTAAGGCCTTCGGTCAGGCGGATACCGAGATCCTTGAGATCGAGATAGCCGAACCCCTCGCGCGGCTGCTTGGGGAGCATGTGTTGCAGGACGGTCGCGCTGTTTTGCGCGTTCTTCAGCACGAATTTCGCCCGGTACGGATCATAGGCGCTGACGAACCAATACAAACGGGGATGCGCGGAGGCCGTAAGACCAACATGATCGGGCGCCAGGGCGTAGATCCGGTCGAGGCCTCGGGTCGCCCCCCCAACGCGCACACTCGGCGCTCCGAGCATAGGAGGTTTGTACACTGGCAGACGGGGTGCCGCCTGCTCAGCAGGCTCTCCCCCATTGCCCTTTGCGGCGCTGCTCGGCGCTTGCTCGCTAGCGAGGGCAACACCTGCCATCACCCCACAGGCCAAAACGAACAGCAAGAAACC
>JAHEIA010000613.1 GCA_024639625.1 Chromatiales bacterium | reverse complement strand
AATCGCTTTAATCAAAGATCGAGCAGGCGAAGAATAATAGCAAGCCACATAAAGGAGTAGAAAAATGGATCTCGTCCCCTACCTGAAACTGATGGTGCAGAAAAACGGATCGGACATGTTCTTCAGCACGGGGACCAATGTGCACTTGAAAACCGAAGGCAAGACGCTACCCATCTCGAACACGATGATGGAACGGGGCGATGTCCGAAAGCTAGCCTACTCGGTGATGAGCGAAGACAAGATCAAGGAGTATGAGGGCACCATGGAGGGCAACCTGGCGATCTCCGTCGCGGGGCTCGGCCGTTTCCGCGTCAACGTATTCCGCCAGCGGGGCGACGTGGCGATGGTGATCCGCTATATCCGAGGCGAGATCCCCCCAGTAGAGAAACTCAACCTGCCGGTGATCCTGAAGGATCTGGTCATGGAGCCGCGCGGCCTTATCCTGATGGTGGGATCCACCGGATCGGGAAAATCGACCTCGCTCGCGGCGATGATCGAGCATCGCAACCAGAATCAGACCGGCCACATCCTGACCATCGAAGATCCCATCGAATACGTCTACACCCACAAGAAATCCTTGGTTGATCAGCGCGAGGTCGGCCTCGACACCTTGAGCTACGAGAACGCATTGAAGAACGCCATGCGGGAGGCGCCCGACGTGATTCTGATCGGGGAGATCCGCGATGCGGACACCATGTCGCACGCCATCGCTTACGCCGAAACCGGACATCTGTGCCTCTCGACCTTGCATGCCAACAATGCCAACCAGGCGCTCGAACGCATCATCAACTTCTTTCCGGACACCGCCCAGCGCCAGCTCTTCATGGACCTTTCCCTGAACCTCCGAGCCGTCGTCTCCCAACGTCTGATCCGCGGCAAGAGCGGCAACCGCATCCCCGCGGTGGAGGTGATGCTGCTCACCGGATACGTATCGGAACTGATCAAGAAAGGTGAGATCCACACCATCAAAGAGGCCATGGAGCAGGGCACGGAAAGAGGCATGCAAACCTTCGACCAAGCCTTATACAATCTCTATCGCGACGGCAAGATCGATCTTGAAGAGGCTCTGCGCAACGCGGATTCACGCAACAACCTGGCGTTGCGCATTCGATTGTCCGAAAGTTCGGGGGCGGAGACCGGAGAAGGATTTAGCGACCTGGACGACGAGTTTCTGTAACCCGCCTCCGCGGTACATTCCGCGCTACGAGTCCTTTTCCGCGCCGGAACCAGCGCCCGCTCGCTAATCTCAAGCGGTTGCCGGGACCCGATTTTCGCCTTTTAGACCGCCCGGGCGAGCGCCGGCGCCCGATCCATTTCATCTGTTCGCCCTGACCCTATTCGGCATTTTTCGGCGAGCCGACGGCCCCGCAAGGCCCGCCGCTTCGCCCTTCGGGCATTCTGCGCTTCCGTGCACCTGCTCGGCAGGAAGCTGGCTCGCACGACTATCTCTATCCCAGTAGTTCCTCTGAGGCAACGCATTGCGTACACTGCAGCGAAATTCCTGTGTCCAATCTGTGAGATCGGTGACTGAACCATGGCATACAAACCCTACAGCCTGTTTCGGCCCTTGTTGAAGAGCCGCCCCAATGAGCACCTGACCCAGTTGCCCGCGCTGGGAATGAAAGCGGAGAGCCTGAGCGGCGACTTCCGCCATTACTTCAGCCATACCCTGGGGCGGGACAAACGCTGCCGTTCCACCCACTACCCCTACAAGGCCCTCGCCCTGGCGTTACGCGACCGTCTTATGGAGCGCTGGAAGAATACCCGCTACGCCTATGAAGAGGCTGACTGCCGCCGCACCAATTACCTGTCTTTGGAGTTCCTCATGGGACGGGCGTTGAGCAACACGATGCTCAACCTGGATCTCGACGAGTCGGTGCGCCGCGCCCTTTACGAACTCGGGCTCGATCTCGAAGAGATCGCGGAGAGCGAACACGATGCCGGCCTCGGCAATGGGGGGCTTGGCCGCCTCGCCGCCTGCTTTCTCGATAGTTGCGCCACCCTGCAGCTGCCGGTAAAGGGGTACGGCCTACGCTACGAATACGGGATGTTCCGCCAGGAGATCGAGGACGGCCGGCAAATAGAGGAACCAGACCACTGGTTGCGCGACGGCCACCCGTGGGAGTTG
>JAHEIA010000612.1 GCA_024639625.1 Chromatiales bacterium | reverse complement strand
GCCCTTCGTATGGTGTTGGAGAAAGACCCCTGGCTGGATGCGGGGCAGATTTGGGCTCACACTCACGAAGGAACCGTCGTGTTGGACGGCCTTTTGCCCTCCAACGAGCAAAAGCACATGGCTGAGTGCGATGCTTGGTACGTCAACGGCGTCACGAAGGTTACCAATCGAATCGAAGTCAGACCTTAGCTTCGAAACAGGCGTGCTCGGTCGCCCACGGTCGGGCACGCTATTTCTCGCCGCACTGCGCCGAGCCGCGGGGTGCGAGATATCTGCGCTGCACTTCATGCAGTCGAATGGCACCCTCTCCGCGTCAGAACTATCAAAGAATAACAATCGTTTGCGCTGGCCCTCTTGGCTTTAAACGCTCGCGACGCTAATGTAGCGGATTGACGATCTTGCACCGGCCCGAAAGGAGCGCCGATGCCCACAGCGGAATCGTAGGATGCTGATGAACAAGCCGGTCCAAACGGCGCCGACTCGAACTATCGAGGGTTTCGGCGTGACTACAATTCGCTGAGACCCGCCCTGCCACCCATTCTCCAGCACCAGGAACATCACGCCGCCGGCGCGCCTCGCTGAGTAATAACCACTGCGGGATGCGCTGATGTGCAGACTATCGGGAACCCGACATGCCAGACATTCGCTTACCAGACGACTCGATTCGCTCCTTCCGCGGCCCCGTCAGTGGCACAGAGCTAGCCGAAAGCATCGGCCGCGGATTGGCCAAGAGTGCCGTATCGGTCAGGATCGACGGCCGGCTCCAGGATTTGAGTGCACTCATCACCACAGACGCCAGCGTCGAGATCGTTACCCGTGATTCGGACGCCGGCCTGGAATTGCTCCGCCACGACGCCGCCCACGTAATGGCGGAAGCGGTGCAGGAGCTTTATCCCGGCACCCAGGTCACCATCGGCCCGGCCATCGAAAACGGCTTCTACTACGATTTTGCCCGAGAGGAGCCCTTCACGACGGAAGATCTGGAGCGAATCGAGGCCCGCATGCGCGAAATCGTGGAGCGCGACGAACCCATCACCCGCGAACTCTGGACGCGCGAGGATGCGATCGAATTCTTTCGCGGCAAGGGTGAGCACTACAAGGCGGAAATCATAGAGTCGATCCCCGCCGGCGAAGAGATATCGCTCTATCGTCAAGGGGGCTTCATCGATCTGTGCCGCGGCCCGCACTTGCCCTCCACCGGCAAACTCGGCAAAGCCTTCCGTCTCCTCCGAGTCTCCGGTGCCTACTGGCGCGGGGATTCCCGCAACGCCATGCTGCAGCGCATCTACGGCACGGCCTGGGGCAATGACAAGGCGCTCAAGACCCATCTGCACCAACTCGAGGAGGCGGAGCGTCGGGACCATCGGCGCCTCGCCCGGGAGATGAATCTGTTTCATTTTCAGGAAGAGGCACCCGGCTCGGTATTCTGGCATCCCAGAGGCTGGACACTGTTTCAGGGCCTGATCGACTACATGCGCAAACGCCAGGAACGGGCGGGGTATGTCGAGATCGGCACACCCGACATTCTCGATCGTGCCCTTTGGGAAGCCTCCGGGCACTGGGAGAAGTTTGGCGAGAACATGTACACCACAGAGACACCCGACGAGCGCGTGTACGCCCTCAAGCCCATGAATTGCCCGGGCGGCGTACAGGTTTACAAACAGGGCATCCGCAGCTACCGCGACCTGCCCCTGCGCATGGCCGAATTCGGCAAGGTCCACCGCTATGAGCCCTCGGGCGCTCTCCACGGTCTGATGCGGGTGCGCGCCTTTACCCAGGACGATGCGCATCTTTTCTGCACCGAAGACCAGATCACGGAGGAATGTGTCGAGGTCACCAATCTGGTTCTCAGCATCTATCGGGACTTTGGATTTCACGACATCGCCATCAAGTTTGCCGATCGGCCGGAGGTGCGAGTGGGCTCGGACGAGGTTTGGGACAAATCCGAGGCGGCACTGCGAACAGCCATGGACGCCACCGGCCTCCCCTACAGCTTCAACCCGGGCGAAGGCGCCTTCTACGGCCCCAAGCTCGAATTCGTGCTGCGCGATGCCATCGGCCGGGACTGGCAATGCGGCACGGTGCAGGTGGACTTGAATCTCCCTGGGCGCCTCGGCGCATTCTACGTCG
>JAHEIA010000611.1 GCA_024639625.1 Chromatiales bacterium | reverse complement strand
CCGGCCTGGATCGGCAGGCCGCCAGGATACATCAGGAGGCCGTCAATGCGGCCGATCGGGGTCTCAGCACGACTGCTGTGCAGCTGGGACGTGGGCGCATTGAAGCTCGCCGCGGTGTAGGCCTTCAATCGGCTGATCGGCACCGTGATCTGCGCCGCAATGCTATCGCGCAGTACGACCTGGACCAGACCGTCCCGGTCCACTACCGTGACGCCGATTTGGATGCCCTTACCGCGGCAGGCCTGCAGCGCCGCCTGGGCGACCTTGCTCGCAGTCTCCAGGGTGAGCCGCTGCAGCGGCACGGTGAGTGACGGCTCTTCCGCGCCCCCCGGCGGGGACGCGCAGAGGGCCCCAAGCAGGCCGCACACCAGGACTCGGTTTCTTGTGCTCATACTCGTACTCCTTATTGCATTCTCAAGTAATGATCTGCGCCGTTACCGGCTTCCGGCGGTGCCGAACCTCCGCCGCACATAATCCTCCACCAGTGCTTGGAAGTCTTCGGCGATACGCTCGCCGCGCAGGGTCACCGCCTTCGCGCCATCGACGTACACCGGGGCCGCCGGACGCTCGCCGGTACCCGGCAGGCTGATGCCGATATCGGCGTGTTTGCTCTCGCCGGGACCATTGACCACGCAGCCCATCACCGCGACGTTCATCACCTCGACTCCCGGATAGCGCTCGCGCCAGAGCGGCATCTGAAGCCGCAGGTAGGACTGGATATCCTTCGCGAGCTGCTGAAACAGGGTGCTGCTGGTGCGGCCACATCCGGGACAGGCAATCACCGTGGGGGAAAAGGAGCGCAGTCCCATAGACTGCAGGATCTCCTGGGCCACCACCACCTCACGGGTGCGCTCACCGCCGGGTTCCGGGGTAAGCGAGATGCGAATGGTGTCCCCAATCCCTTCCTGCAGCAGCACGGCGAGCGCCGCGGTGGAGGCCACGATACCCTTGGATCCCAGTCCAGCCTCGGTCAGGCCCAGGTGCAGTGCATAATCGCAACGGGCAGCAAGCTCCCGGTACACGGCGATCAGGTCCTGCACACCGCTCATCTTGCAGGAGAGCACGATCCTGTTGCGGTCCAACCCCAGCTCCTCGGCGCGCCGGGCGTTGCCCAAGGCGGAAACCAGCATGATCTCCCGGATGACCTCCTTGGCGTCCCGCGGTTCCGCCAGGCGGGCGTTCTCGTCCATCATGCGCGACACCAGGCCCTGGTCCATGCTGCCCCAATTCACACCGATGCGGACCGGTCGTTCGAAACGGCACGCGACTTCGATCATCGCTGCGAACTGGAGATCCTGCTTGGCGCCCTGCCCCACGTTGCCCGGATTGATGCGGTATTTGTCGAGCGCCTGGGCGCAGTCCGGATACTGGGTGAGCAGGCGGTGGCCGTTGTAGTGGAAGTCCCCGATCAAGGGGACTCGACAAGCCCGGCGTTCCAGCGCCTCGCGGATCAGCGGAACCGCCCGCGCCGCCGGTTCGTTATTCACCGTGATCCGCACCAACTCGGAACCCGCGCGCGCGAGCTGTTCCACCTGCCGTGCGGTGGCCTCTACGTCCGCAGTGTCGGTATTGGTCATCGACTGCACGACTACCGGAGCGCCGCCGCCGATGACGACTGACCCTACGCGGACCCCTACGGTGGTATTCGGTTGTCTCTGTTGCACGGATATTGCTGCGAATTCAGGCCGTGAAGCCGAGCCGTTGCGGGTCAAGCATAGCGCATCTCCTGGGAAGAAAAACCCGGCTCTGCCGGGTCGTGTTCCGAGTCGCAGAAAGCGCCCATCATTGCAGCTTGTCGATGCCCAGCATTTTCAACACGTATTTCTCGTAGATGGGTTCCGAGGTGCCCTTCTTCATCTTGCGGATAAAGTATTTCTCGAAGGCGATCTTCGCCATATGCACCCATTTCCCCTTCTTGTACCAGGCCAGGCTGCGGGGAGGCATTTGCGGTAGGGCGACGAATGCGGCGCCGGTATCCCCCATGTCCGCCAGACAGATCGCGTTCCTGCTCGCCTCGGTAAAAGGCTCCCGCCCCGCGAGTTGCTCCACGATGTTGCGCACAGTCGCGATCACCATGGATTCGATCATGTATCCGGTCTTTGGGGCAGCCGTCGGCACGGTAGTGGCCTCCACCG
>JAHEIA010000610.1 GCA_024639625.1 Chromatiales bacterium | reverse complement strand
CCACGAAGAGCTATGTCATATGGCCATGGACCGCCTCGGCTGCGACGGCCTGGTCATCCACATGCTGCTCGGCAAGCTGAAGCCGGGTGATATTCCGGCCCCGGTGCGTGATGCGGCGATCCGCAAGATGGTCGAGCTGTATTTTCCGCCCAATAGCGCCATGGTCACCGGCTACGGGTTCGATATGCTGTACGCGGGGCCGCGGGAGGCGGTGCTGCACGCCTACTTCCGGCAAAACATGGGCGCCACCCATTTCATCATCGGGCGCGATCACGCGGGAGTGGGGGACTACTATGGCGCTTTCGACGCGCAGACGATCTTCGACGAAGAAGTCCCTGCGGGGGCTATGGAGATTGAAATCTTCCGTGCCGACCACACCGCATACTCCAAGAAGTTGAATCGGGTGGTGATGATGATGGAGGCGCCGGACCACACCAAGGAAGACTTCGTCCTGCTTTCCGGCACCAAGGTACGCGAGATGCTGGGTAACGGCCTTGCGCCGCCGCCGGAGTTCTCGCGCCCGGAAGTGGCGCAGATCCTGATGGATTACTACCAGTCGTTGAAATAACCTCGCCGCGCAAGGACCGACGAAGAAGGCCCGCCCCGGGTACCCGGCGGCGGGTCTTTTTTCTTTTCCCGACTAACGCAGGTTGGTCTTCCAGTTCGGGTATCGCGCATTCTTCGCCTGAGAGAAATTGGCGAAGTCCATGGTTACCGTCGCCAGTTCCACTCCCTCGAAGTCGGTATCGGTCACCACTGCGCTGCGCAGGATGGCACCGCCAATCACCGCATGGGAGAGATCTACCCCGGTGAGATCCGCGTGTTTGAAATTGGTCTCCTCTGCGGACACGCTGCGTAGCTTGGCTCCCCGGAGGCTCGCCCCTTCGAGGTTGGCCAGGTTGATCACGGTAAACCCATTGGCACAGGTGCTCCCCAGGTCGGCTTCGTTGAGTATGGCCTTGACCAAATTGGCATCGTTGAGGTGGCTGTCGCGCAGGTCCGCCGCGGTCAGGTTCGCCTCGCGCAGATTGGCGCCGATGAACAGCGTGTTGTTGGCGACGGTGCCGATCAGGCTGGCGCGGAACAACATTGCACCGCGCAGATCGGCGCGGGAGAGGAGCGCCCCGTCCAAGGTGCTCTCCCGCAGGTCCGCGTTGCGCAGATCGGCACGCATCAGGTTGGCCCCGGTGAGATTGACCTGCACCAGCATGGTGGGATTCGTGCGATCGGGACATCCTAGTTTGGCGCCACGCAGATCGGCATCGGCCAAATCGGCACCGTTCAGATGCGCGGCGAAGAGGTTCGCGTTCTGCAGGTTGGCGCCGGCGAGGTCAGCGCCTACGAGGTCCGTATACTGGAGCTGCGCATAGCTCAGGTCGGCACCCCTGAGGTCCGCATCCTGCAGCCGCATGTCACGCAGATCCGCCGCCTGCAGCGTGTCCGAGTCGATGCTGGCGAGAATCGCCCCGCTGTTCTTGTTCTTGATTTCAACCATCCTAGTACCTCCTTGCCTAGCGCCCCTGTGGAGCGCTGTTGTCTCATCCGCAGCCGCGGCGGGCAACGCTGTGCTGGGGCTCGCCGCTTCGAGAATAACAATAGTACTGGTTCTCCCCTACCGAAATCTCGAGACTTCTTGACCCCGCTCAATGGGCGTGGCGCAGGAGTTGGTGTGATCCGGCTCCGTCGGCGCACGTGACGGCCCTTGTCAGTGGCAGGGCGACGGTTTGTTGGCTGCGCGGGGGGTGCTCAGCCCGGATCCGATGATCCACTTCAGCAGCGGAGGTGTCGCAAGGGTGGTAACAATCACCATCAGAACGACAGCGGAGAAGGTGGCGTCGTCGATCACGCCCAGGCTCTTGCCAATGGAGGCGAACACCAGTCCGACCTCGCCGCGGGGCATCATGCCGACGCCTATCGCCAGACGGTTCAGAGACCTGCGCGCGCCCATGCCGGCGACAATCTTGCCGACGACCGCGACTGCCAGCAGACTCAGCGCAAGGGAAAGGACCCTCCAGTCAACGAACGTCTCGAGCTTTACCTGGATTCCCATAAGAACGAAGAAGATCGGAACCAGAATCGCTTCCAAGGGCGCGAACAGCTCCTTGATCGAGTACTTGTGCTTTCTATGGTCTCCCCAGGC